>NZ_SGTV01000168.1:0-249 GCF_005435035.1 Halorubrum sp. SD690R
AACTTGATCAAGAACTTGGGAACCGTCTGTTTGACACACTCGACGATCTCCGTGAGGCTGCTCTCTCTGCACTCGACCGGGTCGAAATCCCAGATGTGTTTACGTATTTATGTCCGTGAGTATCACCAGCAGTGACAGCAACGCCGCATACAGCAGAATTTTCACTACATCTGGGTCGCTTGTGTCGAACTCGTCCAACTCGTACTGCGTCTTCAGTTCACGAAACAGCGTTTCTACCTCCCACCGACA
>NZ_SGTV01000169.1:0-249 GCF_005435035.1 Halorubrum sp. SD690R
TGTGTCGGCTTTTTATCTTCGACCTCCGCGAGAGCGTCGCGGAGGTCGTCAAGAGTGGCGGCGTCAAGCGTGGACATACTTGCTAATCACACTCTAACCTAAAGAATATTTAGCTGACAGTATCAACATCAAACTCTTCGGCGAGATAGTGACGGGCTAGTGGAACAGACCACGCGGGCGCGTCTAATCCTACTTCCTCGGGTGATTCGTAAAGTGCCTTGACGAACCGCTTGTGCTGTTCATCAGAGA
>NZ_SGTV01000170.1:0-245 GCF_005435035.1 Halorubrum sp. SD690R
TTGGTCGCGATCTCAAAGACTTAAGTGAGTCTCCAAACAAGGGACGAATGTGAAGCACGCACCGGTAGTGTAGTGGTATCACGCAACCTTGCCATGGTTGCAACCCGAGTTCAAATCTCGGCCGGTGTATTTTCTGAGCGAAGCGAGGAAATCACCGAGAGTGATTTGAACGCTATCAGTTGCGGCTCAACTCTCTCAGAGCCGGCCGGCGCGGTTCACGTGCGAAAAACCGGAACGGGTCTCCG
>NZ_SGTV01000171.1:0-237 GCF_005435035.1 Halorubrum sp. SD690R
TCACCCGGGCCACGATCGAACTCACGGGCCGGCCCGAGCAGATCCGTGGCGGGCGGGCGATCTTTGACGACCTTGGCTCGGCCACCGCCGCCGTCGCCGACGCCGTCCAGTCCGGCGTCGACGTCGCTCCGTCGCCGGGAACACGGTGGCACGGGAACTTCCACCGGCTCCGGAGCCGCCCGGAACCGCTCTACGCCGCGTGGAACACGGTTGACGCGCCTGAGCCGGACTTCCATC
>NZ_SGTV01000172.1:0-226 GCF_005435035.1 Halorubrum sp. SD690R
TTCGATCTTGGTTAGTGATCGATACGCGCGCTCTATTCAGCACGGCGTCGACGAACTATCAGCGACCACGGATTTCAATCACGCCGTCTCTAGATGTGTTAGAATCCGGTATTCGCCTACCGATACGTCCGCTTCGACGCTCAAAGAGACCCCTCAGACACCTATTCCACACGATTTTTAGTAGCGTCTCTCAGTTAAGCCTACTATGCGACTCGACGACTACCCC
>NZ_SGTV01000173.1:0-225 GCF_005435035.1 Halorubrum sp. SD690R
TCGTGGCAGCAGCTCGGAAGATGCTGGTATCGATCTACCATATGCTTGATCGGGGAGAAGCGTACGATCCACCGGGTGTAACCGCATAGACGAGGGATCTGAGGGCCGCCGGACCGGCGGCCCTCAGATCCCTCGTCTATGCGGTTACACCCGGTGGATCGTACGCTTCTCCCCGATCAAGCATGTGGTAGATCGATACCAGCATCTTCCGAGCTGCTGCCACGA
>NZ_SGTV01000174.1:0-219 GCF_005435035.1 Halorubrum sp. SD690R
TCAGTAGACTGGCGGAACCAGGAGCATTAGTGCCTCTGGCCCGGCAAAAGCGGGTATGCATGAAGACCGTCCTGCCTTCGGCCAGAGGCTATCGGAACTTGCGGAACTTGGGGTAATAGAATTTCGGCCCGAGCCGCTCGACGCCATCGTCGAGCGGCGTCTCAAGACGGTGTGGGAAGAACGCTCCTGTCCACACTGCGGCGCAGACAACCTCCACGC
>NZ_SGTV01000175.1:0-219 GCF_005435035.1 Halorubrum sp. SD690R
GGAGGAAGCCGTAGGTCCGAGCGGCCTGCTCCAAGCCCTGCTTGGACAGGCCGCGGAACTTCGCCAACCACGGTTGGAGCAGTGACCAGAGACACTCTACCTGGTTCGTGTGGACGCCTTTGTCGGACACGTACCTCTCGTCGTGGACAACGTATTGGTGATCGTGCTCCATGCCTCGGTAAGCTGGCAGTCCATCGGTCCAGACCTCTCCCAGCGGCT
>NZ_SGTV01000176.1:0-215 GCF_005435035.1 Halorubrum sp. SD690R
GGAGGAAGCCGTAGGTCCGAGCGGCCTGCTCCAAGCCCTGCTTGGACAGGCCGCGGAACTTCGCCAACCACGGTTGGAGCAGTGACCAGAGACACTCTACCTGGTTCGTGTGGACGCCTTTGTCGGAGACGTACCTCTCGTCGTGGACAACGTATTGGTGATCGTGCTCCATGCCTCGGTAAGCTGGCAGTCCATCGGTCCAGACCTCTCCCAGC
>NZ_SGTV01000177.1:0-215 GCF_005435035.1 Halorubrum sp. SD690R
GAGACACTCTACCTGGTTCGTGTGGACGCCTTTGTCGGAGACGTACCTCTCGTCGTGGACAACGTATTGGTGATCGTGCTCCATGCCTCGGTAAGCTGGCAGTCCATCGGTCCAGACCTCTCCCAGCCGCTGGGAGAGGTCTGGACCGATGGACTGCCAGCTTACCGAGGCATGGAGCACGATCACCAATACGTTGTCCACGACGAGAGGTACGT
>NZ_SGTV01000017.1:0-82859 GCF_005435035.1 Halorubrum sp. SD690R
CAACTTGATCAAGAACTTGGGAACCGCCTGTTTGACACACTCGACGATCTCCGTGAGGCTGCTCTCTCTGCACTCGACCGGGTCGAAATCCCAGATGTGTTTACGTATTTATGTCCGTGAGTATGAATTTGATGTTCGTCTTTCCGAACGTCGCGCCCTCGTCGACGAGTCCGATCAGACCGACCTTGACACCGCCTCGCTCGACGATTCGGACGGACTCCGTTCCGTCGAACGCTTCGCCGGTCTCGCTGTCGACGAGGTTCGTCGCGAGCCACGGGAACTCGGAGTCGGCCGTCACGTCCGAGATAGGGTCGAGCCCGTAGTCGAACTCGTGGTTCCCGATCACGTCGGCGTCCGGCTCGACCTCGTTGAGCACGTCCACCGGCGCGCGCCACTGCGAGACGGGGCTCAGCGCGTGCGGCCCCACCTCGTCGCCGCCGCCGACCACGACGACGGGCCCGTCGGCCGCCGCCCGGCGCTGTTCGATGAGCGTCACCAGCCGCGGGAACTTCTTGTCCTCCGCCGCAGCCGTCTGAATGTCGTTGTACGACAGGACTGTGAGCGTCGTCGCGCCGTCGCCGTCGGCGGCCGTCGCCGACCCCGAGACGAGCGACCCGCCGAGTACGATTCCACCCGCTCGCAACACGTCACGCCGTCCGTAGTCACGGTCCCGTGACATCAAATTATTTCACTTAGTGATGTGTATAAAATCTTTCTATGAAATAGTATATATTTATCAATTCGCGATGTTTGAGAATCTTTCACAAACAACCCTTCTGAGACGGGTCGGCGAGGGACTCGACCGCGGTGGGCGCGCGGAAGAGTGTCCCCGCGGGCCAGACGCGATCACACCCGCAGCGACGCGCCGGCCGTTCCCGCGATGACGACACCGCTTTACGCGCTCGCCCGCTTCCACCGACAATGAGCCAGCCGAGCCCCGACGCGTACGAGCAGGGGCGCGGGATGGACGCGCACAACGCCGTGATGCGCGACATCCGCGCCGAGCGCTCGGAGACGTACGACCCGACGGAGCCCACCCGCGTCTGGATCGACGAGGACAACACGCCCGACGGCGTCGTGAACTCCCTCACGATCATCCTGAACACCGGCGGCTGTCGGTGGGCGCGCGCCGGGGGCTGTACGATGTGCGGGTACGTCGCGGAGTCGGTCGAGGGCGGCAGCGTCGCGCACGAGGACCTCATGACCCAGATCGACGCGTGCCTCGATCACGAGGCCGAGGAGGCCGACGAGCCGGCCGAGCTGATCAAGATCTACACCTCCGGCTCCTTCCTCGACGAGCGCGAGGTCCCCGCGGAGACGCGGCGGGCGATCGCCGAGACGTTCGCGGACCGCGACCGGATCGTCGTCGAATCGCTGCCGGACTTCGTCGACCGCGAGAAGATCGCCGACTTCGCGGACCACGAGATCGCCACCGACGTGGCGGTCGGGCTGGAGACGGCGACCGACCGCGTCCGTCACGACTGCGTGAACAAGTACTTCGACTTCGCCGACTTCGAGGACGCCTGCGCCGAGGCGGCCGCGGCCGACGGCGAGTTCGCCGCCGACGTGGGGATCAAAGCGTACCTCCTGATGAAGCCGCCCTTCCTCGCGGAGCCCGAGGCCGCCGCCGACATGATCGATTCGATCCGGCGCTGCGCGGCCGTCGACGGCTGTCACACGGTCTCGATGAACCCGACGAACGTCCAGCGGTACACGATGGTCGACGAGCTGTTCTTCGAGGGGGGCTACCGGCCGCCGTGGCTCTGGTCGGTCGCGCACGTACTGGAGGAGACCGCCGACGTCGACGCCATCGTCGTCTCCGATCCCGTGGGGCACGGCTCCGACCGCGGCGCGCACAACTGCGGCGAGTGCGACGACCGCGTCCAGACCGCGATCAAGGACTTCGACAGGCGGCAGGACCCGAGCGTGTTCGAGCAGGTGTCCTGCGAGTGCGAGGCCACCTGGGAGTACGTGATGGACGAGGAGACGAGCTACAACATGCCGCTGGCGCGGTAAGCGTGGTCGGCGCGTCGACCCAGAGCGGGCAGGGGAGCGCCCTCGCGCGAGCACAGCCCCCGCCAAACCCCCGGACGCGACCCGCCGATCCCGCGCCGGTCTCCGCGGAACGATTGTGGACGATGCCGATCAACATTTTCCTCATTTAGTAAACGTACGGCCCAGAACATTCGGAAACGAGTCACAAATCGGCGTGGCAAAGTCGATCATACTGAACGATCAGGTCGAACAAGGCCCTTATACCTCGGACCCGTACAGTAGAACATGAACGCAGACGCCAGCGGTTCCCCGCCCTCCCGCGGGAAGTCGGTCCTCTTCTGTTCGGAGTGTCGCTTCGAAAGCCCCCTGTCGGACGGGTGGCTCGTCGTCAGCGACGGCGACGAGCGGACGCTCGTCTGTCCGAAGTGCGGCCACGTCGCCGACCACCGGTCAGCGCGATCAGCACCGACGCCGCAGCACGCCGACTGATTCCCGCGGCGAAGGTCGCAGCGGTCGTTATCCTTCTTCCGGCGCCCGTTCCGCGAGAACCGGTATCTCGGACAGTTTCTCCGCGTCGAGCGCGTTCCAGTCGACGCCGTCGGGTCGCGCGTACGGCGTCTCCGTCCGGAGCGTCCGCTCCGGTGTGACGACGAGGTCGAGCGGCACGTCGTGAGCGTCGGGCTTCTGGAGGTCGACATCGGCTCCGACCGCCGACTCGGGTCCGTCGAGGACGGAGAGCTCGTGAACCGTCGTCGCGACCGTCGTGTCGTCATCCACGGCGTCGAGTTCGCGGAGCACCGCCCACTCCAGGTCGCTGTACCCCTCGCTCTTGCCGACCCGGGCGCCGCCCGTCGTGACGCCGACGGAGCCGACGACGATCAGGTCGACGCGCGCGACGCCATCGGGCGCTGTCGGCGTCCCGTACTCGGAGATGCCGGAGACGGTCGTCGCGTCGTCGATCTCGTCGGGCGGGATCTCGGCCGGATCGAGGCGGAGGAACGGGTTCGGGTCGCGGAGCCGCGGCTGCGCGACGTAGACGGTCTTCCCGGCGCGGAGCGCGGCCCGGCGGACCGGCAGCTGCGGCGCGTCGGGGTTGGCCTTCAGCGTCGCGGCCGACTCCCACGCCTCGGTCTCCGCGAGCCGCGTCGCCGCGGCGTCCGCGCCGGCGAAGTTCGGGATCCGGTCGTGCGGCGGGAACGGGAACCGCGCCTGATCGCCCTCGTCGAACGCGTCCCACACCGCCTCGCGGACAGCCTCTTTGTCCATGGGAGTCGGTCGGCCCTCGCGGACAAGTAGTCGGCGACGCGGCGAACGGCGGGGAGTTATATACCCGATCGCCGTCATCACGGCGTATGATCGAAGACGGACTCTCCTATCCCGTGCGCGGCGACTGGGTCGGGCGGATGGTCGTCGGCGGCGTATTGGGGCTGCTCTCGGTGTTGGTGATCCCGACGTTCCTCGTGTTCGGATATCTCGTGCGGGTGCTGGAGCGCACCGTCGCGGGAGACGACGAGCCGCCGGAGTTCGACGACTGGGGCGACCTGCTGGCGAAGGGCGTCGTCGGGGCGCTGATCGCGCTCGCGTACTCGGTCGTCCCGGTCGTCCTCTACGTGGTCCTCGTCACCGTCGTCGCCGGGATCGGGTCGGGCGTCGGCGGCGATCTGGGTGCGCTCATCGGGGTGACCGGCGCGCTGCTCGCGCTGGCGTTTCTCCCGGTGCTGCTGTTCGTCTACTACGCGGTCCCGGCGGCCCTCACGGCGTACGCGGTCCGCGGCAGGGCGGGCGCGGCGTTCGACGTCGACCTGCTCAAACCCACGCTTTTCAGCGCCGACTACCTCCTCGCAGTACTGGCACCGATTCTCGTCGCGATCGGGGTGTTCGTCGTCTCCGTCGTGCTCCTCGTGACCGTCGTCGGGTCGGTGCTCGTCCCGTTCGTCCAGTTCTACGGACAGGTCGCCGTGTTCCGGATGTTCGGCGCGGCGTTCGCGGACCGGACCGACGGGATCGACGCCGGGAGGGAGAGCGTCGGCGACGCCGCGACCGCCTGAGACCGCGCCGCCGCGACGCGCCTTTTAAACCGCTCTACCGACCACGTACGCGTATGTTCGAAGACCGGCCGGACCGCGACGCCGAGGTCGTCCTCGTGGGGCGCTCGAACGTCGGCAAGTCCACGCTGATGCGCGAGCTGACGGGCCACGACTTCTCGACCGGCGGCAAACCGGGCGTCACCCGCCAGCCGAACCACTTCGACTGGGCCAGCGAGAGCTTCATGTTCACGGACCTACCCGGCTTCGGCTTCATGTCCGGCGTCGAGGAGGAGCACCGCGAGCAGATCAAGACCGACATCGTCCGCTACCTAGAGGACAACGCGGACTCCATTCTCGCTGGCGTCGTCGTGATGGACGGGAAGGCCGCGGTCGACATCATCGACCGTCACGCCGAGCGGGGGAATATTCCGCACGACGTGGAGATGTTCGGGTTCCTCGAAGACGTGGGAGTCGAGCCGATCATCGCCGTCAACAAGACCGACAAGATCGACGACCTCGACGAGCGGCTCGACGCGATCTGCGACCGGCTCGGCCTCTACCCGCCGTGGCAGCAGTGGTCCGACCGCGTGGCTCCGATCTGCGCGAAGCGCGGCGACATCGAGGCGCTGGAGGAGTGTCTCCGAACGCGCTTCCACGACCACAACCGCGACGACCTGCTGAAATTCGTCTCTTAAGTATCGGTGTGAGACAGTGGGGTCGGTTGCGCAGAGATTTCAGCCGACTTGGTACAATCGGCCAGCTGTGGATCGGCGGAAAACACCTCCAGACCCCAGTCGCTCGGCTGTACCCGACTGACGAACGATCGACGGTGAACAGCTCCAAAGCCCCAGTCGCGAGGGCTCGGTGCGCTCGCTGTCGTTCGAGACGCCGGAGGCGTCTCGTGATAACGAGGGAGCTTCGCTCTCTCGAACCACGCTCCTCGTCGCTCGCTCCACTCGCTCCTGCGGTTCTCGCGTCGCGCGCCTTCGCCCTCGCAACTGTCTATTTGAGTCCCACCCCGCAACCGCACCTCACGCCTCCCCAGCTTCGTCGGCCTCCCTCCGCTTCGCTCCGGTCGACCGACTCCCTCGCGCGTGCTGCTCGGCCGCGGAGCGGCCTCGCAGGCACGCGCCGCCGCGAATTTGTTTATAAACTACCGCGTCAGTGCCCGGCTCGAATCCCTCGCTTCAGAACTCGAAGCCGACCGCGTCATCGCTCGGGCGGAGCGGGCTCTTCGGGTACGGCGGCTCGGCGTCGGGGTCGTTGTACGCGCGCGGCGCCACGTCGTTCGGCCCGTCCGAGTAACAGAGCGCGGCGAGCGTCTGGATCGCGGTGCGGCCGCTGGCGAGTTCGAACTGACCGCCCCCGTACATCCGGATCCCCTCGCGCTCGCAGTATGCGATCGTCTCGAACAGCGATTCGAGGGTGCCGAACCGCGAGGGTTTGATATTACACCACCCCGGCTCGACGGGGAGCGATTCGAGACTCTCGACGCCGTCGATCGGGTAGTCGAACGAGAGGCGGTCAGCCTGCGGCTCGACGAGCGCGCTGGTCGCGGGCGTGAACGCGGGGTCCTCCACGACCGCCGCCGGGAACGCCGCGAACACGTCGCGGTACAGCTCCGGGTCGGGCTCGACGTCGACCTCGGTCCCCTCGTACCACCCCTTGAGGTCGAGGACGCGCACGGCGTCGGTTTTCCGGAGAGTTTCGAACGCCGACTGCGGCCACTCCGCGGTGGGGTCGAGCTTGAACTCCAAGTCGGCGTTGCGCGCGAGCAGTTCCTCGACCCGGTCGGTCGACGGGGGATCACCGAGGCGAGTGGAGACGACAAACCGAACCGAATCGGGGTCGACGCCGAGCCGGTCGCCCAGCGTCTCCTCGCGTTGCCGGAGCGCCAGGTCGAGCGCCGCGCTCTCGACCGCCCAGCGCCGGTAGTTGCGTGCGGTCTCGTTCTCGGGCGGCGTTCCGTGGAAGAGGTCGATCTCGTCGAGTCGGTCGGAGAGCGCGCCGATCGTCCACTCGCCCTCGATGTCGATCGGGTCGGTCCCGGCGAGCGCGTCGTGGTCGGCGGTCTCGTAGGTCACGTCCTCGCCGCGCCCCACGACGCCGTCGCCGGAGAGCCGGTACTCCGTCGTCGTCCGCTCGAAGCCGCTCGTCGTGTCGGCGACGTACCGCCGGCGGGCGACGGACTCGATCGTCACCGACATGTCGGCGATCCGCTCGTAGTGGCTCATAGCACAGTCGAAGCGGGCCGATCACTTAAATCGGTGAGCGGGAGGTGGCGTCGGACTGGCTACGTCCCGAGGTCGCCCGCGCGGCGTCGGAGCGTCGCGATACGGGTTCCGAGCGTCCAGAACAGCGGGATCACGGTAAGTACGACCGCGCCGGCGGCCGCGACCTGAAGCACGGTCGTCGTGAACCACGGCTCGCCGTCGGCGTACGGCAGCGCGGTGTGTGTCACGTCGCCGATCACGGGGACAAAGTAGTCCATCAGCAGGTCGACGGTGTACCACGCGGTCGCGATCGCCACCGCGCGGAGCGGGAAGTCGGTGATGCGGTGGAGGACGAACGCTTGGACGACCATCGCGAGGTGGCTCACGAGCAGGAACGCGTACAGCGCGGGGCCGTTGACCGCGAGGAACTCCGGCCAGAAGACGACGAGGACGTACGGGGTCCACAGCCCGAGCTTGACGTTGCCGAAGAAGGCGAGCGCGGCGAGGGTGTCGCTCGACCGCCCGAGCGCCCACGCGCCGAGCGCGAGCGCGATGAGCAGCGTCGCGCCGGGGCTGTCGGGGATGAAGAGCCACATCTCTGTCGGGAGGGCGCGGAACTGGAACCGGTAGTACCAGAAGCCGAACGCGGTGCCGACGAGGTTGATGACGACGATGACCCACGCGAACCGGAAGGCGACGTCTTCCAGCCGTTTCGGGAGCGGCGCGACCCACCGCGGCAGCGACTCGCGGTCCGGCGGGTCGCGTCCGAGCGCGCCGACGATGTCCATACCGCGGGCTCGGACCGGGCTGGCAAAGCGGTGGCGGTCGCGGTGGACGCGACCGGCGATGCGGGCGACCGCGACGAAAAGGGCTATGCGTGCCCGGCGGGAAGGCGGGGGTATGCGCCCGCGAACGCTGCTCGCGCTGCTGCTCGTCGTCCCCCTCGTGGACGCGCTGTTCCTGATCGTGGTCGCGACGCGGCTCGGGTGGGCCGTCACGGTCGCGCTCGTCGTGTTGACGGCCGTCCTCGGCATGCTCCTGCTGCGCGCCGAGGGACGCGCGACGCTCGCGCGCATCCAACGCAAACTGGCCCGGGGCTCGCCGCCGACCGACGAACTGCTCGACGGCGGGCTGCTCATCGCCGCGGGCGCGTTCCTGCTCACGCCGGGGCTCGTCACCGACGCCGTCGGGTTCCTGCTTGCCCTCCCGCTCTCGCGGGTCCCGATCCGAATGGCCCTGAAGAAGTACGTCGTCGTCCCGTACCTCGAACGCGAGACGGACGGCTTCTTCTCGGGGAACGTCTACGTCGGCGGCTTCCCGGGCGACGGTGAGGGCGGGTTCTCGATGGGCGGCGGCTTCCCCGGTGGTCCCGGGGGCGACCCCGACGGGTTCGACGGCGGCAGCGGCACGGACGCCGACGAGAGCGTCGCAGGGAACGCGGGCTCCGGTGGCGCGTCGACGGACGACGACGTCGTCGACGTGGACTTCACCGTCGAAGAGGAGGAGCGGAAGGGAAGCGACTGACGGCGCCGGGGTCGCGATCCCCCGTGAAACCGCCACACGGCGGGGCGGCCTTCGAAGGAAACACTTAAAATCCTACCCGCGCAACGACTGAATGCGCTCACCTGGGCCAATAGCTCAGTCAGGTTGAGCGCTCGGCTGATAACCGGGAGGTCCACGGTTCAAATCCGTGTTGGCCCACCTACAACGTCCACGGTCTTCGGCCGTGGCGTGTTAGGGGCCGGGAACTCCCCAGCCACCTAATTCCGTCCTAACTCTCGATAGTTAGAGCCTTCTGTACCAGTAGAATTCGACCGTCGTGTCCACGGATACCGCGACGTGGTCAGCCCCATCGTAGCCTAGCCGTAGCGCACGGCGCCACGTTCGTGGACCTCCGACCGCGTCGACGAGCGCGGACCGGTGATGGTATCGATCGAGTTGCGATCGACGACGGTGAAACTGGAAGCCGTCCCGAAGCAAGCGAGGAGAGATATGCGCGGGTCCGCCTCTGACGTGGTGTTCCGGCTACACCGATCTGCTAGAGGGACTAGAGGCGGAAAAGTTTGCTGAAATATGTTGTCGTCCCTTCGCTGAGAGCCCTCTGGCAGAGGCCATTGACAACGACTCACACGGCTCTGACTGTGGGTTCGGGCCGATACGCGAACGGTCCGACGACGAGAGGAGACCGGCCGTGAGCGAGGGCAGCGATATCGGCCCACTCCGAGACCGATCAACGCTCGGTGAGCGCCTCACTCGGCGTCGACGTCGATGTTGAGGACGTCTTCGATGATATCGTCGTCCCGAAAGTCGGTCGCGAGGTCGAAGTCGACGTTCAGCGCGTCGTAGTGAGCGCGGGCGCACTCGATCTTCGTCGCCTCGGACGGCCGGAGGTCGTCTTCGGTGCCGAACTTCGTCTCCCTGATGAGGTACAGTCGGCGGTCTTCCGCGTCCGCGCGGACCGCCGTCTCCTTGTCGAAGAGGACGGCCCAGTCCGGGTTGTACGGCCCTATCGGCGTGGGGAGCTGATACTCGCGCGGGAGCTTGATGAACAGCGCGACGGAGTCGTCCCGGTCGAGGCGGCGCGCGAACCGCCGCTCACCCTCGCTGTCGCAGATAACCTTATCGTAGACGCTCTTGTCCACGCTGACGGTGTTTTCGGCGTAGGTCTCGACCTCGCTGAGGATGTCCGTCGGGTGCGCATCGCCGATCCGCTCGTAGTCGATGTGTTCGACCACGTACTCGGTTTTGACCGCGTCGATCGTCTCGCGGGCCGCGACCCGATACGCGTGGGGGTTCTTCAGTAGCTGGTCGACCGTCTCGGATTCGAGGATGATCTCTGCGACTGTTTGCTTCGTCAGCCCCGTCTCGGCGGCGATATGACTGACGACATCCGGGAGCGGGCCGTCGCGGTCGACGGACTCCACCTGCGAGGCGATGCCCACCGTCTCGATGTCGGCGCCGTCGTCCATCGATAGCTCTCCGCGGGAGACGCGGAGCCGCGGCTCGTCGACCGTGACGCCGGCGAGTTCGGCCGCCGCGCTCGCGACGAGCGCCGGCGAATCGATCGCCGTCGTGTACGTCGTTTTCGGCGCGATCCGCTCCCACAGCCTCGCGAACGCCGGGGACTCGTCGACGACCTCAGTCCGCGGCGTGACGACGGTCCGGTCCCGGTGATCGTTCGTCTGCGCGCGCATGTCGTCGCCGTAGTCCGTCGCCGAACTGTACTCCGCCTGGAGGTCGTCGGCGTAGTCGGCGTAGCTCTCGTTGGCGATGACCGTGAGGCGATTGCGCCGGTCGCCCGGCGGCAGGCGCGTCCCGTCCTGATAGACGGGGAGTCGAACGCCGCGTCCGATCTCCTGACGCTTCTTCACCGAACTGACCGTATTGTTGAGCGTACAGATCTGGAAGACGTTGGGGTTGTCCCACCCCTCCTGGAGCGCGCTGTGCGAGAAGATGAACTGCGTCGGCTCGTCGGCGGAGAGCAGCGTTTCCTTATCTCGCATGATGAGCTCGTACGACTCCACGTCGTCCCGGATCGAGCTCTCTCGCACCTTGATGTCGCCGCTCGTCGTCGTGGCGAAGTACGCGCCGGCGACGTCCTCCGGCGACTGATCGGGGAACAGATCGCTGTACCGGTCTTCGGCCTTCAGCTCGGTGAACGCCTCGCAGAAGGCTTCCCAGAGGTGGCCGGTCTCGTCGCCGCTCCTGCCGCGGAAGTTGTCGATCCGATCGATGAAAAAGAGGCTCAAGACTTTGATCCCGTCTCGGCGGTAGTCGAGCGCCTTCTCGAAGTGCTCGCGGACCGTCTCCCGGATCTGCCGGTGCTGGATCGTCTCGATGTCGGTGTCCGTGGACTCCCCGCTGTGGAGCCGCGTCCCGTCGCTGAGCTCGATGACTTCGTGGCGGGCGTCGATCGACGCCACCTCGACACCCTCGTACGGCGGTAAGCCGTTGCTCGCCGCGTAGAGGCTGTCCCCGGCGCGGACCGTCTTCTTTCCGAGTTGGGCCCCGGTCGACCGGTCCTTGTACAGCTCTATCCGTGCCTTCGGACCGGCGTCGAACGACAGCGGTCGAACGTATCGCTTGTCGAAGTCCTCGTCTTGGACGACGGAGAGCACTTCGATGGTTTTCACCAACCCCTTGTCGTGCGCGTCGACGGGCGAGAGCTCGTACACCTTGTTTCTGATCCGTCGGTGCGTCGCCGAGTACCGAAGCGTACAGAGGGGGTCCAACGCCGAGATGGCCGCTTTGCTCTTCTCGCCCTCCATGTTCTGCGGCTCGTCCAAGACGGCGATCGGATTGGTCGCCGCGATGCGGTCGACCGGGCGGTCGCCGTTGAGCTTGTCGTGAGGCCGGAACATGACGTTCTCGTCGCTCCGGTTGATGCTCTGGAGCGTCATGACCATGACCTCGATCTGGCTGCTGCTGCCGAACCGGATCACGTCGCTCAGCGTCGACGAGTCGTACTCGGTCCAGTTGAACGGCGGCCGCGAATACAGCGAGTCGAAGTGGGCTCGCGTCTGCTGTATCGTTTTCACGACGCCCTCGCGGATCGCCACGCTCGGGACGACGATGAGGAACTTTCGCCAGCCGTACCGCCGGTAGAGCTCGTGGATCGTCCGGAGGTAGACGTACGTCTTGCCCGTCCCGGTCTCCATGTCGACGCTGAAGCTCAACAGGTCGGTCGTCTCGCCGTCGGCCGCCCGATAGAGGTCGTCGCTCTGTGCGAGGTCGTGACGCCGCTGGACCTTTCGCGTGTTGGCCGTGAGCTGCTCCTCGGAGAGTGCTAACTCGTTCGGAACGGACGTCCCGTGCGTCCCGAACGCGGGCTGCTCGCCGACGTTCGGCTGGCCGTCGAAGACGTCGGTGACCGCGTCGACGGCCTCCTGCTGATACTCGAGGTCGGGATCGAATTCGAATTCCATGGTCAGATCGTTCGGAGCGAGAGGTCGCGGTTGAGGCGTTCCTTGTCCGTATCGGAGAGGCTCCCGTCCAAGCAGACGTACTGCGTGTCCGCCGGGAGATCGAACTCGGTGAGCGTCTTGTACGTCACCGATTCCGCGAAGGTGACCAGCGCGTCGCGGTCGTCTTCGGACAGGTGATAGGTGTGGTCCGCGAGGGCCTCGACGGCGGCGTCCAGCGAGAACCCGAGCAGGAGCTGTACCTCGACCAGCGCGGCGTCCGGATCGGTCAGATCGACGGCCGAGCCGGCGCCGGCCGCGTATCGTTCGAGCGCGGCGCGGGCTTCCGACTCCGTGTCGGGGCGTCCCCACCGCTCGAAGCGCGACTCCCCGAGCGTGTACTTGTCGAAGCCGAGCCCCGGAGCGGCGCCCGGCAGGTCGTGGTCGTCGGCGACCTGCTCGCTCGCCAGCCGCAATCGCCGCTCGCAGACCTCCGCGTGGGTCGTCTCTTCCCCCCGCGGCTCGTCGAGTTCGTCGTCCAGTTGGACGAGCATGAACCGGACGGGATCGTCGAACTCCTCGGTCGCGTTGAGCTGCATGACCGCGTGGCCCGTCGTCCCCGATCCCGCGAAGAAGTCCAAGACGATGTCGCCGCCGTCCACGCTGTGGCGGATCAGCTTCCGGATCAGGTCCGTCGACTTGGGGAAGTCGTACGCCTTGTAGCCGAACAGCGATTTCAGCTCGCGCGTCGCCGTGCCGGTCATCCCCGTCTGGAGGACGGTGCGGTCGAAGGCGTCCTCGAACAGCTCGATGTCCTCGTCGGTCGTCGTCGTTTCGATCCACGACGAGAGCGGCTTGTACCGGCTCTCGATCTCGTTTTGGAAGCGTTTGAACTTGGGCACGCCCTCGCCGTCGTCGGGGAAGAGGACCCGACCCTCCTCGATGTACTGCCGCATCGTCTCCTCGCCGAGGCGCCAGACGCTGTTCGGGTCCGGCTGATAGGTGTGGCCGGTCTCGGGGTCCGTGATCTCGTAGAACATCGTCGGCCGCTCGTCTTTCGTCCGCGAGTTCTTCAGATCGCCGGCGACCCACGGGCCGCGCGGATCGTCGTCCGGGTTCGTGTAGTTGTCGAACGACTTCTCGACGCCCCGCATCTCGAACGCGTCGGACCGCTGGTACACCACGACGTACTCGTGGTCGATGGACATCCCGCCCGAGTTCCGTGCGTCGGGGGTCCGGCGCTTCCAGACGAAGGTGCCGACGTAGTTGTCCTCGCCGTAGATCTCGTCCATGAGGTGGCGGAGGTTGTGGTACTCGTTGTGATCGATGCTCACGAAGATCGCCCCGTCGTTCCGGAGGAGATTCCGCCCGAGGAACAGCCGGGGATACATCATCGACAGCCAGTCGCTGTGATACCGCCCGTTCGTCTCCGGGTTGCTCACCAGCTTGTCGCCGTCCGCCGTCCGCTGGCCGGTCTCCCGCTCGTAGTCGGCCGCCGCGGTCGAGTAGTCGTCCTTGTAGATGAAATCCGACCCGGTGTTGTACGGCGGGTCGAGGTAGATCATCTTTATTCGCTGCTGGTAGGACCGCTGGAGCGTCTTCAGGGTCGCGAGGTTCTCGCCCTCGATGAAGTGGTTGCCCGACTCCCCGTAGTCGACGCTCTCGTCGGGACGCGGGACCAGCGTCTGCTCCGTCGCCGCCTGGGCGCGTGCGGTGGCCTCGCCCTTTCCGGCCCACGAGAGCTCGTACCGCTCCGCCCCCGACGACTCCCCGTCGGCGTCGAGCAGCGATTCGAGCTTCGCCGCGTCGAGTTCTCCCTCGGAGAACGCGCTCGGCACGATCTCACGGATTTTCGCCCGTATGGCGGCCGCGTTGGACGGTTTCTCCAGTCGGTCACGCTCATCGCTCATATACACCCGGAGAGAACCGACACGGGGTTAAACCATCGTACTGGAGACCGAGATCGGGCCCGAGCCTCGTTGAGAGCCCGGTCGACGACGCCGGTTCGCGTCGCGGGCGGGGCTCGCCGAGTCAGGGCGGCGTCGTCGCGAGTTCGAACAGCCGTTCTTCGCCCCGCTCCGCGGGCGACCGGCGCCCGCCGAGGAGCTCGATCAGCTTCGAATACGTGAGACACCGGAACGGGTTGTCGTCGGTCAACTCGTCGAGGGCGGGCTGCGTGACGGCCTTCTCCCATCGATCGTATCGGTTGTCGGGGACGACGGACACGGCCCCGGGCGTCGCACCGGTTTCCGCGTACGCGTTCCCCATGCGAACGATTCCGTCCTGCGGGTCCGTCGAGTGCTCCACCTCGAACATCGCGACCGGCGTCTCGCCGTCGAACCAGATCAGGTCGACGTTCCTGAGCCGCTCGCGAACGGTGTCGGAGAAGTCGCCGGGTATCCGCAGCCGCGTCTGCGTATCGCGGAGGACCTCGCTGCGATCGGTCTCCGGGTCCCCGATCCACGCGTCGTAGCCGACGGACTTGCCGAACTCGGCGAGTCGGTTGATGATCCGGTCGTGGTCCAGTTCCAGTTGCTCGCGCTGCGTTTCCGTGTCGACCAGGCCCTCCTCCTCGGCCAAGGTGTTTCCGGCGAGCGTCTGCTGGTACGAGTCGCGTCGCCGCCAGTAGGCGACGCCGTCTTTCTCGACCGGCTCAGCGGTCGACTGTAACACGTCCAATATCTCTTGGTTCTCCGGCGTCTGCGCGTCCTTGAGGCTCGTGAAGATCCGCGAGAGGATCTCGTCGAGCGTGGCGGCGGACCCCTCCTTCCCCGCGTAGACGGATTCGATCAGCCACCTGATGCGGCGCTGGAGCGGGATGTACTCGACCTCGTCGGTCGCCGCCCAGTCGGCGGTCGTCCACGCGTCGCCGTCGGCGGTGCGTTCGAGGTAATCGTCGAAGAGGCGGCGATAGTCGAAGTCGCGCACCTGTTCGGAGTGCATCCTGTTGTCCTCGATGAGCCGCAGCGTCACCCCGCGGACCAGCTGATCGTACGTCGCGCGGCCGTCGTGGAGCCGGATGACGCGCTTCGCCTCCTCCAAGATGGACTCCCGGACCGCCTGAATGTCACCGAAGTCCAGTTCGGGCTGTTCCCGGGTCTCCGGTCGCCGGAACGTGATGTAGATGTCGCCGTTCATCGTCCCCGGCTTCCGGCGGTTGATCCAGTTCGTGTACTCCTGTGCGGGAACCTGATAGACCGCGTCGACGTAGTCGAACCCGGCCTGCTGGATCGCGTGCATCAGGGAGTTCCAGTATTTGAGTTCGCTGCTGTGGAACGTGACCGTCAGATGTCCGCCGCTCTCGAGCACTCGGAACACCTCCTCGAACGCCGCCGCGAGCATCTCCTCGTAGCGCTCCCGCGGCTTCTCTTGGCGCGGATTGACGACGATTTCGTCCTCCCAGTTGACGCTGCTGTCCAGCCAGCTGTTCGCCATGTAGCTGAGCTCGAAGTACTGGACGGCGTCGCCGTACTCGGGATCGGTGAACACGTACTGTACCGACTGGTCGTCGACCGGGAGGTCGCGCGCGTCTCCCTGGATGAACCTCCCTCGGTCTCCCACGGGGTCGCCCCCGTTCAGTTCGTCGTTCGCCTCGCGCATGCCGTCGAGCACGGTCGAGAACCGGTTCCGGAACGCGTGCGCGACGTTGAGTTCGAGGTTCTCCGGGTGGATGACGTAGTTCTTCGCCGCCCAGCCCTTCTTGTTCGGCCGCTGCATCCGGCTCACGTGTTCGAGAATGGCGACGAAAGTGAGCAGGAGGGCGTCGACGACGGTCCGGTCAAATTCCTGTGTTTCCAGCCGGTGTATCTCGTGCCGGAGGATAGACAGCGCGATCAGATTCCGGTCGGTGAACAGCTTGTCGACGCGCTCGGTCCCCGGACGACTCGTGTAGAAGTCCTGTCCGTTGGGGTACACCAGCTCGTTGTCGGGGTAGTAATAGGGGGGCGAGAGCTCGCCGATCCGGTCGAGTTTGGCCTCGTCCGCCTCGTCCAGCGGGACCGTTTCACTCGCGTCGCACTCCGGACAGACGTACTTGTGCTCGTTCGGAACGTCCTCCTCGATCCGGATGTACCCGTTTTCGAACAGCCGCTGGTTGATCGCCCGCGTTATCTCCGACTTGCGCGCGTCGCCGAACTCGTCTAAGTCGATGCGCTCCACCAACGCGTCGTGCGAGAGGCGCTCGGCCTCGCTGAGCTGATCGTAGATTTCCGTCGCGAGGGCATCGAGCGTCCCGTCGCCGGATATCGGCTCGCTCGCTTGCCCCGGACTGGGCGAGTACACCCGAGTCGCGGTCGTTTCGAGCGTCCGCGCCCGTTCGTGGCCGCAGTTCCGGCACGTCGTCTCGTAGAGCCACCGGAATGACCGCTGCGCGTCGCCGTCGGCGCCGCCGACCTCGTGGCGCCGGTACCGGAGGTTCTCCATGACGGTGTCGAACCCGTCTTCGAGTTCGTCCAAGTCCACGTGAGCGGCGGTCGTGCGGGCGATGTGGCGGAACAGCGGGTTCAGGTCGTTGTAGATACCGCGACGGTCCGCCCGGAGCGCCTCCAAGGCGGTGACGCCGCTCCCGGAGAACGGGTCCAGCACCGTCTCCCCCTCGTCGGTGAACTGCTCGATGTAGCTCGTGACGAGGTTCTGTGGCTTCCGCCCCCAGAACCGAACCATGTTGTACATCGGTGTGTTCGGCGAGGAGACGGCGTGTTTGGGGGGCTCCGTGATATCGTCCGCAGGCATATCGATCGGTTACCGGGGGGAGGTAGCTGCCGGGGATAAGGGCACCGCCTCACGACCGGCGATATCTCTATAAGATAGCTGACTGTTTAGACGGAACGTCGATGGACATCACGACGGAAACGATAGACTGCGACGGGCATGGCGGCTTCGACTGCGTTCGGTATCGGTTCGACTACGGCGGCGAGGACCGCGCGCTGCTCGACGAGCTACGAGACGACGGGGAGCGTCTCGCTGAGGGCTCCGACGGACGGATGGCCCGGGACAGCTCCCGCGGCAGGTCAGCCGACACGCAGAGCGTCGACGGTATCTCGGGAGTGCTGGCGGAGTGGGTGTGGAAAGACTGGCTCACCCGAACGGCCGAGCGGCGCGACACGGGCGCGGACGTGTTCCAAGACGACGAGTGGGACATCCCACAGGAACAGGTCGACATCACCGTCGACCGCGGCCGCGGCGAGAGCGCCGCCGTGGAGGTCCGGTCGTCGTTCCCCTACACGGGCGCGGAGAAGGCGGTGTGTACCCACTTCGACATGATTGGCTGGTACAACAACGAGGTGAAGAAACGCGAGATACGGAAGGACTACTACGTCCGCGTGTTGTTCCCGTTCCACAAGAGTAACTTCTGGACGGAGTTCGAGTCGAACTCCTTCGACGTCTACCTGGCCGGGGGTGCGCCCCGAGCGATGCTAGAAGACAGCCCGCACGCCGAAGACAAGCCGTTCACGCCTCACTGGGACGACTCCTCCGACGGTGGCCAACGGGGGACGTACCGGGTGATCAGCCCGATCGCGAACGCGATGGACACGCCGGCGATCACCGACGAGATCGTCGCGTAGGCGGGGCGAACGTCGAACCGAGCGCCACGGCCGCCGGAGCGACGGCGATCTGCACCCCAAGCGATCCGAGTCAGAGGTCGATCGGAGAACCGTTCGCGGCGCTCTCCGACAGCGCGTCGAGGATCCGCATGTTCGCAACGGCCGACGCGCCGTCGGTCACGGGGGTCGCGTCGCCGGCGACGCGGTCGGCGAAGTGCTCGACCTGAAGCCGGTACTGATCGACCGCCGGGAACGTCTCGACCCCGCGACGGCCGTCGATCTCGTACTCCAGTTCCAGCCGCTCGTCGGCCGGGGCGTCGAAGGCGTTCTCGACCGCGACCCACCCGTTCGTCGCGTCCACGCGGTACCGCTCGACGTGGCGGGTGTCGAACCCGGAGGCGACCCGGGCCGACCGGCCGTCGCCGTACGCCAGCACGCCTGCGAGTTCGGTGTCGACGCCCGCGTCGCGGGTGTCCCCCGTGTGGGCGTACGCCCGGTCGGGAGCGCCGAGGACGGTGCGAGCCAGCGAAACGGGGTAGCAGCCGACGTCCATCAGCGACCCGCCGGCGAGCTCCGGGTCGAGCCGAACGTCGTTCGGGCGGTCGGACAGCGGGAACCGGAACGTCGCGGTCACCGTGCGCACGTCGTCGAGTTCCGTCGCGGCGAGCTCGACGGCGCGCTCGGTCCGGGGGTGGTACCGGTACATGAACGCCTCCATCAGGGTGACGCCGCGGCGGTCGCAGTGGTCGGCGACCGCTCGCGCCTCGGCGGCGTCGGCGGCCAGCGGCTTCTCGCAGAGGACGGCGAGCCCGGCGTCCGCGGCGCGTTTCGTCCACTCACCGTGGAGCCCGTTGGGGAGCGGGACGTACACCGCGTCGATGGCGTCGTCGTCGAGCAGTGCCTCGTAGGTGCCGTAACTGCGGGGGATCGAGTGGCGGGCGGCGAACGACGCCGCGCGGTCAGCGTCCCGGGACGCGACCGCGCCGACGGCGTGGTCGCTCGCGGCGATCGCCGGGACGACGGCCTTGTCGGCGATTCCCGCGGTCCCGAGGACGCCGAATTCGAGGCGGGCCGGATCGGTCGAGTGAGCGCTCATGTCCGCCGCGACGCGGCCCCACCTCAAGTGGTTTGGGTCCCGGCCGAACGAGACGCTCGACGTGGGGCGGCGCGCAATGTATCCGTCTGCGAGCCCGAGACACGAGCGATGCGGTCCGACCCGCGAACCGCGCTCCGGCGGCTCTACAGACAGGTGGCACCCATGGAACTCACACGAACACAGGTACGCGAGTACGACCGCCGCGCGGCCGACGCCGGCGAGACCGAGACGGCGACGTTCGGCGTCGGCTGCTTCTGGGGCCCGGACGCGCAGTTCGGCGCGGTGGAGGGCGTCGTCCGCACCCGCGCGGGGTACGCGGGTGGGACCAAACGTGACCCGACGTACCACTCGCTGGGCGACCACACGGAGGTGGTTCAGGTCGATTTCGACCCCGAAACGATATCGTACCGGGATGTGCTGGAACGGGTGTTCGCGGCGCACGACCCGCGGCGGCAGTCCCGGAAGACGCAGTACCAGAACGTCGTCCTCGTCGAGCGCGCGGCCCAGCGGGAGGCCCTCGACGAGTTCCTCTCGGCGCGGGGACTCACCGCCGACGGGATCGACACGCGCGTCGAGCGGCTGTCGCGGTTCTCTCCCGCGGAGGACTACCACCAGAAGTACAGGCTCAGGTCCGCCTCGTCACTAATTGAGTCGTTCGACGCGGCCGGATACGACGGCGCCGAGCTGCGAGAGTCGCCGCTCGCCGCCAAGCTGAACGGGTACGTCGCCGGACACGACGTGAACGTCGCCGAAGAGCTCCCGGCGCCCGAGTGAGTCCGTCGAGGCTCGCCCGCTCGAACTCGATCGGCGACCAGCGTTCGCCATGGAGCTCGCGCCGGGCGTACGCGCACTCCCGCTACACGTATCGCTGGACGGCCGGGAAGCGACACTCACTCCCACCGCGGTCGAGACCCCGCAGGGACTCCCCCTGATCGACGTGGGCCTGCCCGACGAGGTCGGCGTCCTCGGAGACGCGCTCGCGGACAAGGGGTTGTCCCTCGACGACGCGCGGGGCGTCCTCGTCACGCATTAGGAGCTCGACCTCGCCGCCTGTCTGGCGGCCGTGGTCGACCGGACCGGCGCCGCCGTGTTCGCCCACGAGGCAGAGGCCCCGTACCTGGAGGGCGACGAGGAGCTCGTCAAGTCGAGCGAGGAGCGGCCGACGGTGATCGAACTGGCGACCGTCGACGTCCGCCTGACCGGGGGCGAGACGTTCGCGACGGCGGCCGGTCCGACGGAGGTCGTCCCGACCCCCGGCCACAGCCCGGGGCACGTGTCGGCGTACTTCCCCGACGCCGAGCTGCTCGTCAGCGCCGACGCGCTCACCGTCGCCGACGGCGAACTCGCCGGGCTCAGCCCGGAGATGACCCCGGACCTCGACACCGCGCTGGAGAGCGTCGCGGTCCTCGCCGACCGGGACGTGGCGGAGACGGTCTGCTTCCACGGGGGCCACGTCGAGGCCGGGACGGAGCGCCTCGAAGAGATCGCTGGCGGTGAGTAGGGTCGACGCGCTGAGCGCGGACGCGTCGAGCGCAGATGTGCGGTAACGTCGACGCTCAGAGAGCGAGCGCGCCCCCCGCGATCCGTGTCTTCAAGCCGGACGCGCCGTCACGGTTCGTCGTGGACGCGAACGAACTCTCGCTCCGGCCGTACGACCCGCGGGACGACGCGGCCGTGTGGGCGCTTCACGAGTGGGCGATGCGGGAGACCGGGGTCGACCCGTCCGACATCCCCGGCACCGACGACCTGCGGTCCGTGGCGGCGTCGTACCTCGACGCGGGGGGCGCGTTCGTCGTCGGCGTCGTCGACGCCGTCGACGCCGACCAGTCGCCGGACGATCCGTCGCCGGAGCGGCAGTCGGTGGATTCGGCGGCGTCACGGGCCCCGGACCAACTGGCGACCCACGACGGGACGCTCGCCGCGATGGGCGGCTACGTGCCCAACGAGGCCGGGCACGGCGACGAGCGCGACCGCCCCGGCGCCGCGGAGCTCCACCGGATGCGCGTCGCGCCGCCGTACCAGCGGCGCGGCTACGGACGGGCGCTGCTCGACGAGCTGGAGCGGCGGGCGGCCTCCGGTGGGTTCGAGACGCTCCTCGCGACGACCTCGACGCGCCAGCCCGCGGCGCTCGACTTCTACGCGAGTCGGGGATACGAGCGGACGGACACCTCGACCGCCGGCGCGTACGAACTTGTCCACTTCGAGAAGGAGCTCTGAGCGCCGCGCCGGAAGGGGTCAATCGGGCGGGAGAGTCTCGCCCGGAGAGGTGACCTCACCCGGAGAGATCGAAGTGCTCCGCCGCCGTCTGCATGTCCTTGTCGCCGCGCCCGCAGAGGTTGACCAACAGCGTGTCGTGTCGATCCTCCTCGGCGAGCTTGGCGGTCAGCGCGAGGGCGTGGGCCGGCTCCAGCGCCGGGATGATCCCCTCGGCCTCGCTCAGTTCGCGGAACGCGGCCAGCGCCTCGTCGTCGGAGACCGCGTGGTACTCCGCGCGGCCCATCTCCTGAAGCGCGGCGTGCTCCGGCCCGATGGCGGGGTAGTCGAGCCCGGCGGAGACGGAGTGGTTCTCGGTGTCGTCGCCGATCGTCTTCGTCTTCATCCCCTGGAAGATCCGCGGCTCCTCCTGTTTCGTCTTCGAGAGCGGGGCCGAGTGGTTCGCGTCGTCGGTGCCGCCCGGCTCGGCGCCGTAGAACATCACGTCGTCATCCTTGAACGCGTGCCAGAGGCCGATCGAGTTCGACCCGCCGCCCACGCAGGCGACGCACGCGTCGGGGAAGTCGCCGTGGCGCTCTTGGATCTGCTCGCGGGCCTCGGTCCCGATGACGGACTGGAACTCGCGGACCATCCGCGGGAACGGGTCGGGCCCCACGACGCTGCCGACGAGGTAGTGCGTCGAGTCGACGTTCTCGGCGAAGTCCTCTAACGCGGCGTCGACCGCCTCCGCGAGCCCCTCGTTGCCGCGGTCGACCGGCTCCACGTCCGCGCCCATGAGGCGCATCCGGAACACGTTCATCTCCTGTCGCTGCATGTCGTGCCGGCCCATGTACACGGTCGTGTCGAGGTCCAGCAGGGCGCCGACCATCGCCGTCGCGGTGCCGTGCTGCCCCGCCCCGGTCTCCGCGATCAGGCGGTCCTTCCCGGCCCGCTTGGCCAGCAGCGCCTGCCCGAGCGTGTTGTTGAGCTTGTGCGCCCCGCCGTGGAGGAGGTCCTCGTGTTTGAGGTAGATGTCCGCGCCGTACCGCTCGCTGAGCGTCTCCGCGTAGAAGACGGGCGTCGGCCGCCCCGCGAAGTGTTCGAGCAGGTCACGGAACTCCGCCATGAACTCGTCGTCGGCGACGGCCTCCTCGTAGGCCGCCGCCAGCTCCGCCAACGGTTCCTCCAGCGGTTCCGGGACGTGTCGGCCGCCGAACTCGCCGAACTCGCCTGACGTACCCATGCGTGACCGGTGTGGCCGCGACTCAAAAAAGACGAGGGAACCCCCGGGCGCTGCCGCGGTCGCGGCGCCCGCCCGTGACCAACGATTTGTGTCGCGACCGAGACCGTGGCGTATGGAACGACTGGTCTGTTACGACTGCGGCGAGACGTACCCCGCCGGCGAGGCGGCCCGCTGCGCGTGCGGCGAGCCGCTCTGGTTCGACACGCACGGGACCGGGTTCTCGTGGCCCGAGGCGAGCGGCGGCGGTGGCCTGCGGCTCGGGCGAGACTCCCTCTGGCGGTACGAGCCCGTCCTACCCGCGGCGACCGTTCCGAGCGGCCTCGCCGCGGCCGCCGGGGGCACGCCGCTGTTCCGCGCGCCGTCGATCGAGCCGGCGGACGGGCCGCGGGTCCACCTCAAGGTCGAGGGGACCAACCCGACGGGTAGCTTCAAGGACCGGGGGACGGCCGTCGGGATGGCCCGCATCGACGGCCCGGTCGGGACGGTCTCGCACGGCAACATGGCACTGAGCGTCGCCGCGCACGCGGCGGCGCTGGACCGGGAGGCCGCGATCCTCGTCGCCGAGGACACGCCGGACTCGCGGCTCGCGATGATCGCCCAGCACGACCCGCACCTGTTCCGGGTCCGGGGGGAGTACGGGCGGCTCTACGAGGACACGCTCGACCACGACCTCGGGGTCGCCTTCCTCAATTCCGACGCCCCGCTCCGGGTCGCCGGCCAGAAGACGGTGGCGTACGAGATCTGCGAGGCGTTCGCTCCCGACGCGCCCGACGCGATCGTCCTGCCGGTCAGCAGCGGCGGACAGGCGAGCGGCGTCTGGAAGGCGCTCCGAGAGCTGGACGCGGCGGGAGTGCTCCCGTCGATCCCGCGGATCTACCTCGCGCAGGCCGCCCGCTGTGACCCGATCGCGCGGGCGTTCCGGCGGGGAGACTCCCGCGTCGAACCCGTCGCGGGCGAGCCGACCGCGGCCGTCTCGATCAACAACGCCGACCCGCCGAGCGGGAACCGCGCGCTGGCCGCCGTCCGGGCGACAGACGGCGGCGTCGTCTCCGTCTCGGAGGAGTCGATGCTGGCCGAGACTGACCGGCTCGCGGCCGACGCCGGAGTCTCCGTCGAGCCGTCGTGCGCGGTGGCGACGGCCGCCGTGCGAGAGCTTGCCGCGGTGGGCGAGTTCGGCCCCGACGACGACGTGGCCGCGATCCTGACGGGGTCGGGGTACAAGTACGGAGCGACCGAGGTCGAGGGCTTGTCCGTTCGGGAGGTCGACCGGGCCGACGTTCCCGACGCGGTCCGCGATATCGTATCGTGACCGGCCGGACGCACAGAGGTCGTTCGGAAGAGCGGCCAGCGGGGTCGGCGGCCTCGTCGGAGCGGCTACGGCGCGGCCTGCTTCGTCGAGACCAGTTCGATCACGTCGCGGTGGGAGAGCTCGCGGTCGGTGCCCACCTGCCGGCCGCTCCGGCAGTCGGTGCCGTGGAGCAGCCCCTCGCCGATGTCCGAGTGGATGTGGTACGCGAAGTCCTCCGTCGTCGACCCCTCGGGGAGGATGAAGCAGTCGCGGAAGACTCCCTTCTCGTCTTTGCTCCCGTTCGCGGAGCCGGGGAAGACGGCGATACAGCCCAGCACGTCGAAGACGGCGGACTCGAGCGCGCCCTGAACGCCCGTGCCGTCGTACTCGTCGACGAACTCGGCGATCTGGTCGAGGCCGGCCTTCTGCTCCCCGGAGACGTCGCCGACGACCTCGAACGCGTCGTCGCCGGGCGTGTAGTCGACGACGCCGGCGTCGTCGGCGTTCTTCAGCGCCTTCTCCGCGTGAGCGCTCGCGGGGACGAACGAGAGGTGGTCGTAGTCGGGGTCGGTCGTTATCTCCGCCCAGTTCGCCTGCGCCTCGGGGGTGTCCATCTTGTTGGCGGCGATCACCATCGGTTTCGTGCGCTTGCGGATCTCGCGGGCCAGTTCGACTCTGTCCGTCTCGTCCCAGGTGTCCGGATCGAGTTCGAGCCCCTCGGCGAGGATGACGCGCTTCATCCGGTCCTTGTCGATGCCGAACGCGGACATCTGGTCGGCGAGCTCCTCCTCGATGGCCGCGTTCGCGCCGTGATACCGCGTCTCGAACTTCTCTAAGCCCTTCTCCAACACGTCGAGGTACCACGCGTCGAGCTCCTCCTCTAAGAAGTCGATGTCCTCACGGGGGTCGTGGCCCTCGGTCGCCTCGCCCTCGATGTCGGTCTTCCCCGAGAAGTCGACGACGTGGATCAGCACGTCGGTCTCGTTGAGGTCGGTGAGGAACTGGTTGCCGAGCCCGCGGCCCTCGTGGGCGCCCGGGACGAGCCCGGCCACGTCGACCAGCTTCACGGGGACGAACCGCGTCCCTTCGCGGCAGACGCCGACGCTCGGCGTACAGGTCTCGTCGAACTCGGGCGCGGCGCAGTCGACGCGGACGTACGCCTCGCCGACGGTCGGGTCGATGGTTGTGAACGGGTACGCCCCCTCCGGTACGTCGTTCATCGTCGCGGCGTTGAAGAACGTCGACTTGCCCACCGAGGGCTTGCCGACGAGACCGATCCGATAGCTCATTACCACCGCTGCGCGGCGCGGCGCCAAAAGCGATGCGAGACGCGCCGTGACGTGGGGATCGGTGACGAGGGAGGGGGCCGGCCGCGAGCCGTCGCGGGAGGCCCGATCTACGCGTCGCCGTCGGACTGCCCGGGCTCCCCGAGCGCCTCGATCGGGAGGACGTTCTGGAGCGCGGCGTGCGCGTCGGCGGCGCCCTCGAACCTCGCCTGGTCGACCTCGGCCAGGAGGTCGCCGAGGTCGGCGTCGCCGTCGGCGAACAACACCGTCGTGCCTGCGAACGAGTCGGCGAGCGCTCCGCGGTCGGCGGGGTACGCGCGGTCGGCGAGCCTCGATTCGAGGCGGGAGCGGTTGATCTCGTCGGACATACCGACCCGTCGTGCGAGAGAGGATAAGCGCGCGCTCGGCCCGGACGCCACCGGACGGCGGCGAGAAACCGGCAAGAACAAAGGGTTATCCGTCCCGGCATTCATGCTACACGTGAACATGCCCCTATACGACCGGATTCTGGTCCCGACCGACGGCTCCTCGGAGGGGGAGTTAGCGGTGTGTCACGCGCTCGACCTCGCCGCGGTCCACGGGGCGTCGGTGCGCGCGATATACGTGGTCGACACCGCGCGGTACGCCGGGATGCCGATGGAGACGACGTGGGAGGGGGTGGGCGACCTGCTGTACGACGACGGCGAGGCGGCGCTCGAGACGGTGTGCGAACTCGCCGCCGACCGCGGCGTCGACGTCGAGACGTCCGTCGTCGACGGCTCGCCGAGCCGCGAGATCATCACCCACGCCGAACGGACGGGCTGCGACCTCGTCGTGATGGGGACCCACGGGCGCGGCGGGATCGACCGCCTCCTCCTCGGTAGCGTCGCCGAGAAGGTGGTCCGGGGGTCGTCGGTGCCGGTGTTGACCGTCCGGATCGGCGACGACGAGGACGCGGCGACCGCGGGCGAGACCGCGACCGCGGGCGAGACGGGCGCCGCCGGGGCCGACGCGGACGGGTCCGTCTCCGACGCGACGGAGACGGGGTAGCGAGCCGCGGCGTGTCGGCTGGGAGTCAGGCCGCGTCGCGGAGGTGTTCGCAGTCGCCCGCGTGGACGCGCCGCCGGCCCTCGTCGGTGTCGACCACGAGCGCACCCGGCTCCGTCACGTCGACCGCGGTGCCCTCCACGACCCCCTCGGCGGTGTCGACCCGGACGCGCCGCCCGAGCGTGCTCGCCCGCTCGCGCCACGCGGGGAGAACCTCGTCGAGCGCGCCGGGCGAGGCGGTCAGTTCCGCGTAACGTTCGAGCAACGTCGCGGCGAACCGCCGCCGGTCGATCGGGCCGCCGCGCTCCGCCGAAAGCGACGTCGCGCCCGCGGGCAGCGTCTCGGGGTCGAGGTTGGCGTTGACGCCGACGCCGACGACGAGCCAGCCGACCCGGTCGGCCTCCCCCTCCATCTCCGTCAAGATTCCCGCCAGCTTCGGGCCGCCGCGGCCGGGGGCGGCGGGATCTGGCACTTCGGAGCCGCTTCCGTCACCCCCGACGAGCACGTCGTTCGGCCACTTGATCCGCGCGTCCACGCCGGCCTCGCGGGCGGCGTCGGTCGTCGCCACCGCGGCCGCGAGGGTGAAGAGCGGCGCCCGCGCGGTCGGCACGTCCGGCCGGGTGAGGACCGACAGCCAGACCCCGCCGCTCGGCGCGACCCACTCGCGGTCGAGTCGGCCGCGGCTCCCGGTCTGTTCGTCGGCGACTACGGCGACGTCGGTCTCCCCTTCTACCGCGAGCTCCCGGGCCCGCTCGTTCGTCGACGCGATCCGGTCGTGATACTCCACGGAGTAGGGTGCGTCGAGGCCGAACGCGATCCCCGGTCCGGAGTACCCCGGCTCGTCGGGGGCGACGTACCCCGCCGCGGTCGACTTGACCGCGAACCCGTCCTCGCGGAGCCCCTCGACCGCCTTCCAGACGGCCGCCCGAGAGACGCCGAGCGACTCAGCGAGGGCGGGCCCGGAGACGGGGCCGTCGTCGGCAGCGAGGGCGTCGAGCAGCGCGCGCCGCGTGTCCATGTCGCCCGTTCCGACGCCCGGGCCGAAAGCCGTTCCGGGTCCGGGACGCTTTGTGTGCGGCGCGCGAAGGGACGCCGATGACCGAGGACGAACCCGACGAGGACGCCGGCGGACGGTCAGGGAGCGGGTCCGAGACGGTCCCGCTCGTCGTCGTCGACGGCGACGACCGCGTCGAACTCGCCGTGGAGCGCGGTCGCAACCTCCGGCGGGTCATGCTCGACGCCGGCCTGTCGCCGTACGCGTCCGCGACGCGCCGGCTCAACTGCGGGGGGCGGGGGATCTGCGCCACCTGCGGCGTCCGCGTCCGAGAGGGGCCGCCGGCCGACCAGTGGCACGACCGCCTCGCCGACCGGTTCGGCTACCCGCGGCTCTCCTGTCAGATCGCGGTCGACCGCCCGATGACGGTCGCGCTCGTCGACAAGCGCGTGTGGGGCGGGCGGCGGTCGGGCGGCGACGGGTAGCGGCCGCGACCGCGCCGGGCCACACCGCGTTTCCGGTGAAACGGCGAACGGTAGCGCGTGGCACGCGACCGCGCGCGGAAAGCGTGACGACACCGCTCGCGGCACAAAAGCCAAGTCCGCGGGCCCGAACGGTCCGGTATGCAACCCTCCAAGGAGCGCGAGTCGTCCGACGACCCGATGGACGACCTCGACGACCTCCTCGACGACGACCTCGCGGGCGGCGAGGGAGAGTCAGAGGCCGACGCCGGCGGGGCCGCGAGCGCCGAGCCGACGGCGGGGAGCGAGGCCGGCTCCGGGGACGCCGGCCGGGTCGGCGTCTCGGGGCGGTGGTTCTCGGCGAAGGCGTTCGGTCTCGCGCTCGTCGCGGTCGCGGTCGGCGTGTTCGTCGGCGGCCTGATCCCGCTCATCGGCGGGACGATCGGGACCGCGGGCGGCGTGTTCGTCGCCGCGTTCCTGCTCGGCCTTGTGCTATCGGCGCGCCGCTACGTCGAGACCGGGACCGCCGGCGCCGCCGCGGGCGCGGCGAGCGCGGTGACGAGCGTCCTCGGCGTCGGCTTCCTCCCGATCGGGATCGACTACCTCTCGCAGTGGGGGCTCCCGCTCGTCGCGGTCGGCGGGGGCGTCGGGCTGGTGCTCGCGCTGCTCGGCCACTACTTCGGCCGCGACCTCCGCGCGGGGCTGAGCCGAGACGTGGAGGGGTGAGTCGCCGAAATCCGCGAGGGGTGAACGACCGGAACCCGCGAGAGGCGTCTCCGTGAGCCGCTACTCTCGCAACCGGTCGACGCCGACGTAGTCGGCGATCTCGCGGCGCTCTAAGACGAGGAAGCCGGCGAGGATCGCGACGAACCCGATCAGCGCCTCGGCGTCGACGAGGTGACCGAGCAGGGCCCAGCTACCGACCGCGGCGACGACGGGCTCGGCGTAGCCGACGAGGTGGAGCTGCGACGGGCCGACCGCGTCGAGCAGCGCGAAGTACAGGAGGAACGCGACCACGCCGGAGAGCAGCGTCAGATACGCGAGCGAGGCGATCGCCGTCTGGTTCCAGGCGATCGCGGCGGGCGACTCGCCGATCGCGGCGGCCGCGACGAGCAGCTGCCCGGCTCCGATCACCATCGCCCAGCCCTGAAGCGCGGCGATCGGGAGGTCAGTGCGGAGCGGGCGCAGCAGGACGGCGCCCAGAGAGAAGGCGGCCGCGCCGGCGAACGCGAGCGCGACGCCGACGACCGCCGCGCTGCCCAGCCCGGCCGCGGCCGGGTCGGCGATCACGGCCACGCCGATGACGCCGAGCGCGAACCCGCCGATTTCGACGGGGCCGAGGCGTTCGTTCGGGAGGAGCACGGCCGCGAAGACGGCAGTCAACACCGGCGAGAGGCTCACGACGACCGCGGCGACCGCGCCGGAGATCCGGATCTCGCCGAGGTAGAGGAACCCGTGATACGCCGCGATCACGAACGTGCCCGCGACGGCGACGCCGAGCCACTCGTCGCGGCCCCGCGGGATCCACCGGTCCGCGGCGACCGCGGCGTAGCCCAGCACGACCGCGCCGGCGACGACGTACCTGACGCCGGCGAACAACAGCGGCGGGAAGTAGTGGAGGCCGGCCTCGATCGCGACGAAGGACGTGCCCCAGAGCGTTGCGAGCAGCAGGAACGCGGCGACGACCGCTTCCGGAGTAGAGAGGAGGTTTCTGAGATTCACTGGTTATGAATTCGAAAGACGCAGACGTAGTTAAACTATTCTCTCGGATAGTGCGTTATTCGAAACGAAGAATCAGACATACGAATTAGATCCGATTCGAGCCCCGAACGGCGCCGACATCTTGGAGTATCCTCCAACCCTGTCGGTCGACATATACAACCGGTCGGGGGTCGATCCGGGGGTATGGACGAGCGCGACGTGCGGCTGTTGAAGGCGATATCCGATCTCGGTACCGGGAGCCCGGAGCGGCTCCACGAGGAGACCGGGATTCCGGTGTCGACGATCCACTACCGACTGAACAACCTCCGGGAGGACGGCGTCATCGAGAACGACCTGTACGACCTCGACCACGAGGCGCTCGGGCTCGGCGTCACCGTCATCGTCGAGGTGCTCGCGAGCTACGAGGGTCCGTACGAGGAGTTCGCGGACGAGCTGCTGGCGGTGGAGGGCGTCACGGAGGCGTTCTTCACGATGGGCGAGACGGACTTCGTCGTCCTCGCGCGACTCTCCTCGTCGGACACCGTCGAGCGGCTCATCAGCGACTTCGAGGCGATCCCCGAGGTCGAGCGCACGAACTCGACGTTCACCATCGCGGCGCTGCGCGACGAGCCGCGCGCGCCGGCGACGTACGACCTCGACACGTTGATCGAGGAGCTGACCGAGTGACGGCGGCTCACTCGGGCGTCAGCGAGGCGCCGACAGAGCGCTCGACGTACAACAGCAGCACGAGCCCGAGCATTACGGTCCCGTAGGAGACGGCGGCGAACAGCGCGTCCTGCGTCGAGGGGTACTCGGTGGTGCGGAAGATGATCACCTTCCGGACCATCGCGATGACGCCGGTGTAGATCACCAGCCTGACGATCCGCCTGGTGTCGCTCTGTTCGATGTACGCGACGACCGTCTGGTACACCTCGACGATGATGAGCAGCAGGAGGCCCGTCTCGATGAAGCCGATGACCACTTCCGGGTTCGTGATCTCTCCCGTCGGGACGGACTCAACGATCTGGATCGCGAGGTCGACGACGCCGATACCGAACAGGAGCGCGAACAGCGCCGCGGCGGCGAGTTCGACGGCGTGAACGAAGCGGTTCGTCACCTCCGAGACGCGGCCGCTGACCGTCTGCGTCTCGGCCGGGTCGGGCGCGCGGTCCGACGCGGACGAATCGTCCGACTGGTCGACCACAGGCGAGTCTGCCATCAGATGACCCTCAATTCCGATAACGGACTCGCGCCACGTAAAGAGGGGGCCTAACCGGTGTGGGACGCGCGGAACGCGTTACGAGCGCTTGCCGATCTCCTCGCGAAGCACGTCGGAGACGACCTCCCCGTCGGCCTTCCCGCGGAGCGCGCCCATCGCCTCGCCCATCAGCCCGGAGAACGCCCCCATCCCCTCGGCCTCGATCTGGTCGGCATTGCGCTCGACGACCTCGACGACCGCCTCGCGGACCTCCGCCTCGCTCACGCCCGAGAGGCCCGCCGCCTCGACGGCCTCTCTCGCCGTCAGATCGGGGTCCTCGGCGAGCGTCGTCAGCACCTCGGGGACGCCCTCCTTCGCGAGGTCGCCCGACTCGACGAGGTCGAACAGCGCGAGGAAGTGGTCGTCGGTGAGGTGCTCGACGGGCGCGCCGTCGCGCCGGATCTCCGTCGTCGTCGACTCCAGCGTCGTCGCAGCGAAGGTGGGGCCGACGCCGCGGTCGACCGCCGCCTCGAACAGCGGGAACCGCTGGCCGAACGCGACCTGCTCGGCGAGCCCGGCGTCGAGGCCGAACTCGTCGGCGTACCGTTCGGCCTTCTCGTCGAGGAGTTCCGGCGTCTCCACGTCCGAGGGGTCCGGTTCCACCGGCGGCACGTCCGTCTCGGGGTACATCCGCGCGGCGCCCGGGAGCGGGCGGAGGTAGCGGGTCGTGCCGTCGTCGTTCGCGCCGCGGGTCTCCTCGGGGACGCCCTCCATCGCGGCCTCGGCGCGCTCCGCGGCCGCCTCGATCGCGAGGTCGGCGGTCTCCGGGTCGGCCGCGACGATGGCGACCGCGTCCGCCTCGCCCGCGCCGACCGCATCGCGTAGCGCGTCGACCTCCGCCTCGGTGACGCCGTACGCCGGCAGTTCGTCGGTGTGGAAGATGCCGCCCGCGCCGTGGCGCTTCGCGTGGTCCGACAGCTCCGTGCCGAGCCGGCGGTCGGGCTGGAGTTCGCGGCCAACGAGGCCGTCGAACCCGAACAGCGGGACCGCGGTGACCTTCCCGCCAGAGTCGAGCGCGCCGCGGATGACGCCCGACTCGGTGTCGGCGAAGACGTCGGTCGCGTCCGTCACGTCGCCGACGCTCGCGTCGCGTTCGCGGAGTTCGTCGCGGATTTCGAGCAGCTCCGCCTGTCGGCCCACCTCGCCGCGGACGATGTCCTCGATCCCTTGGAGGTCCTGAACGCCCTTCACCTCGACGCGCGCGCCGTCGGCGATGGAGACGTTCACGTCCTGCCGGATGGTGCCGAGTCCGCGCTTGACCGCGCCCGTCGAGCGAAGCAGCATCCCGATGCGCTCGGCGGCCTGCCGCGCGCCCTCCGGGCTGCGGATGTCCGGGCCCGTCCCGATCTCGACGAGGGGGACGCCGAGCCGGTCGAGCGAGTAGACGACGCCGTCGTCCGTCTCTTCGACGCGCTTCGCGGACTCCTCTTCGAGCATGAGGTCGACGACCGACACCGACCCGGACTCCGTCTCGATCTCGCCGTCCTGCCCGAGGAGGATCGAGCGCTGGAAGCCGGAGGTGTTCGAGCCGTCGATGACGAGCTTCCGCATGACGTGCGCCTGGTCGACGACCGAGAGGTCGAGCAGGTCGGCGATCTGGAGCGCCACGGAGAGCGCCTCGCCGTCGACGCGGCGGGGCGGCTCGTCGTCCTCCTCGACGAGGCAGGTCGTGTCGTACGCGAGATAGGTGAACTCGCGGTCGACGCGGCTCTCTTCCATCGCGGCGTCGTCCAGCTCGCCCAGTTCGCTCTTCGTCGGGTGGAGCTGTCGGGTGATCGACCGGTCGGACTCGTCGGGGTCGCGCTCGACGGTCGGGGAGTCGCAGAACAGCTTGGTCTCGGTGTCGAGCTGCTGGTGGATCTCCAGCCCGGCGACGAGCCCCAGTTCCTCGTAGTCGTACTCGGGGGTCGCGTCCGTACTCATTACGCCACACTCCGACGGCGCGCGACTAAAAGGGTGGCAGTTCGCGCGGGCGAGGCGACAATCAGCAACAAACAGCCGATGCGGTGGCGCGTGCCTGCGATCGACCGCCCCCGGCGGCCGCGAAGCCAGCACGCGCGAGGGAGTCGGTGGTCCGGAGCGAAGCGGAGGACCACCGACAGGGCGAGAGCCCCGCTCTCGCTTACAACCGGAGGTCGTCCGGTGACGAGGCTGGGGAGGCGTGAGGCGCGGTGCTGTGCTGGGCGGGACTCGAAGGGGCAGTCGCGAGGGCGGCGCAAGCGACGTAAGCACCGTAGTGAGTGAGCGAAGCGAACGAACGAGGAGCGCAGCGAGCGTGCGCCGCCCTCGCGACTGGGGCTTTGGAGGTGGTCGCCGCCGGTCCACGAGTAACGATTTATAACCGAGCGGCCGGGGCTTTGGGGCAGTTCACGACCGCAGCATTCCGATCGTAGTCGTCACTTCTCACGTAGCATCGAAAGGAATTGTGCGTGGGTGCTGTCGTAGAGACAACACCGGCATCGGTGGGGGTGTGCCCCGAGCGATGCGTGGGACCGGATTTGAACCGGCGGACCTCTACAGGACAGCGCCCTCAACGCTGCGCCGTTGGCCTGGCTTGGCTACCCACGCTCGCGGTGTTCTGTCGCGTCTCCACGTACCCTGTCCCCAATTAAAAGCCCTTCCATTCGAGAGAGCCGTGCCGGGGTTTCGCAGACCGGCGGGCGGCGCGCCGCCGTCCCGATCCGGCGACCGCGACCGGAACGCGTCGACCGCAACCGGCACGCGTTTGGGGGTCGCGTCCCTCCGTCCGGGCATGTCCGACTGGGCCCGCGAGAACGTCTCCGTGTTGACCGCCGTCGCCTCCGGCGTCGCGCTCGCGCTCGTCTTCGGCGCGGTGGGCGGCGTGATCCCGAGTTCGCTGCTCCCGCGCGCGAGCGACGCCGTCCTCGCCGCGATCCCGCACTTCAACGCCGCCGTCTCCGCGACGGCGATCGCAACGATCCTGCTCGGCTGGCGGGCGATCTCCCGCGGGAACGTGACGCGTCATCGGAACTTCATGGTGACCTCGTTCGCGCTGTTCGCCGCGTTCCTCGGGGCGTACCTCTACCGACTGATCCACGTCGGCACCACCGAGTTCCCCGGGCCGGAACTCGTCTACTCGTACGTGTACCTCCCCTTCCTCGCGATCCACATCCTGCTCGCGATCGTCTGCGTCCCCTTCGTCTTCCACGCGCTGTTCCTCGCGGCGACGCGCCCGTACGCGGACCTCTATCAGACGCGGCACTCGCAGGTCGGGTTCGTCGGCGCCGTCCTCTGGCTGATCTCCTTCACGATGGGGATCGGCGTGTACCTGCTGCTGTACCACATCTACTGAGGAAAGACGCGAGAAGAGGACTACGCGTTCCGCTCTGCCTTCTTGTGTGCCGCGTAGAACAGCGGGACGAGCAGCGCACCGGCGAAGCCGAACCCGAGCGCCAGCGTTCCGATGTCGCTCGCGGAGAGACCGCCGTCGGACCCGCCCGAGTCGCCGCTCCCGGAGCCACCGTCGCCGCCGTCGCCGCCAGAGCCACCGCCGCTGCCGGAGCCGCCCTCGGCCTGCGGGTCGACGAGGTCGTCGTCGACGGACCCGACCGCCACGACGCCCTTCATTCCGACCGCCCGGTGGGGTTCACAGAGGTAATTGAACGTGTCGCCGTCGCTCGCGTCCTCGAAGGTGTACTCGAAGGTCGTGCCCTCCTCCGAGACGGGCGAGCCGCTGTCGAACGTGCCATCGTCCGCGACGACGTTGTGACCGCCGCCCTGTCCGGTCCACTCCCAGACGACGGTCGCGCCCGGGTCGATGAGGATGGCGGCGGGGCCGAAGCGGAGCCCGTTCTCGCCCGCGCCGACCGAGACGGTGACCTCGTCCTGCCCGCGGTAGTCGTGAGTACCGTCGTAGTTGCTGACGCCCTCGAGCCACCCGTCGTACTGGGCGGCGGCGGTCCCGCTTCCGGCCGCGACCCCCGCCGCGACCGCCGCTCCGGCGGCCCCGGCGCGGAAGAATCCGCGGCGGCTCATCGACGCGGCGTCGTCCTCGGCGGCGTCGGTGTTCCCTGTCATGCTCGCACCTCTGACCGTGATCGTATTTAAGCCCCCGATACGTTCCGAGCGGGCGGCCCGGCGGCGAACGTGTGCGGGGCCGGCGCCGAGTCGGAAGGGTCAGTCGTCCGCCGGCGCCGGGTCCGACACCGGCGCGTCGACATCGCGGTCGGTCGCCTCGCCCTCGACATCGAAGGGGTACTCGCCGGTGACGCAGCCGAGACAGAGGTCCGCGCGGCTCTCGCCGAGCGCCTCCGCGACCGCGTCGATGGAGAGGTACGAGAGCGAGTCGGCGCCCACCTCCTCGCGGATCTCCTCGGTCGAGGCGTCGGCGGCGATGAGTTCGTCGCGCGTGGCCATGTCGATGCCGAAGTAGCAGGGGGCGAGGATCGGCGGCGCGCCGATCCGGAGGTGGACCTCCTCGGCGCCGGCCTCGCGGACCAGCTCGACGAGCTGCGTCGATGTCGTCCCGCGGACGATGGAGTCGTCGATGATGGTGACCGACTTCCCCTCCACGGTCGACCGGATCGGGTTCAGCTTCAGCCGGACGGCGCGCTCGCGCTCGTCCTGCGTCGGCATGATGAACGTCCGGCCCACGTACCGGTTCTTCATCAGCCCCTCGGCGAACTCCACGCCGCCGTCGTCCGCCGGCCGCGGCTCGCCGGCGGCCGTGGTCTCGCCCGCCGCGTCCGCGTAGCCGGAGGCGAAGGCGCGCCCGGAGTCGGGGACGGGCATCACCACGTCGGACTCGACGCCGGACTCCTCCCAGAGCTTCCGGCCGAGCTTCCGGCGCACCTCGTACACGAGGCTCTCGTCGATGACGGAGTCGGGGCGCGCGAAGTAGACGTGTTCGAAGAAACAGTGGGCGGTCGCGTCGCGCTCGACCAACTGATACGTGTCGTAGCCGGTGCCGTCGGGGTCGAGGACGACGAGCTCGCCGGGTCGGACGTCGCGGATCAGCTCCCCGTCGAGCGTGTCGATGGCGGCCGACTCGCTGGCGAGGACGTAGCCGCCGTCGATCTTCCCGAGACACAGCGGGCGGTTGCCAAGCGGGTCGCGGACGCCCAGCACGGTGTCGTCGTGGGTGATCGCCAGCGAGTAGGAGCCGTGGATGCGGTTCATCGTGTGTTTGACCGCCCGCACGAGGTCCTCTTCGAGGAGGTTCCGCGCGAGGTCGTGGGCGATCACCTCGGTGTCGCCGTCGGAGGTGAACGCGTGGCCCGCGGCCGCAAGCTCCTCGCGCACTTCGTCGGCGTTGACGAGGTTCCCGTTGTGGGAGAGCCCGAGCGAGCCGGACTTGAACGACACCGAGAAGGGCTGCGCGCAGCTCTTGTCAAGGCTCCCGGCGGTCGGGTAGCGGACGTGGCCGATGCCCGTGCCGCCCGACAGCGACGCGAGGTCCCCCTCCTCGAAGGCGTCGCCGACGAGGCCGCGCTCGACGTGGCTGTGCTGCTGGAACCCGTCGTGCGTGACGATGCCGGCCGACTCCTGGCCGCGGTGTTGGAGCGCGTACAGCGCGTAGTACAGCGGTCGCGCGGCCTCCCGGTCCTCGAGCGAGACGCCGACGACGCCGCACTTCTCTCGCGGTTCGTCGCCGCCGTAGTCCCCACCGGCGTTCATGTACGCGAGGGTGAGGCGGGCGGCGATAAAAATCCTCGTGTTCGTGGCGTATCGCTCCGCTAATCGTGCGATGATATACGCGATCGTGGATAAAGCTCGGCTCGCCGGCGCGTCGTTACGCCCCCTCTTCAGCACCGACGAACTCGTCGAGGCGCGCGAAGTACGCCTCGCGGGGCACCTGATACGCGTCCCGGTAATCGATCTCGCCCGCGACGAACCGTTCCGCGACATCGACCGCGCCGGCCGCACCCGCCTCGCGGCTCTCGTGCGTCTCCGCGACCGCCTCGATTTCGGGCTCCAAGAAGAGGACGACGTGCCACTCGTCAGTCGCGTACTGGCCCGAGCCGGGCCGCGCGTTGCGGGAGCCGTTCGTCAGGTAGATCGTCGGGAGACACTCGTCCGGGAGGTCGCCGCTCCCGAAGACGTCGGGGCGGTAGACGAGGATCGCCCGGCCGCTGGGCTCCTCGTTCCACACCCGCCACCCCTCCGGCAGCGATTCGAAGGTCATAGCCTCGCCTCGGTCGCGGAGGCTTGAAAACGTCGCGCTCGGGGAGAAGAATCGTTCCGCGGTCGATGGGGGGCCTCAGTCGACGATGTCCGACCCGCCCGGCGGGAGGAACTCCTGTAGCTGGTCCGCGCTCGCGACCTTCCGCACGAACGACTGGTCCGCGAACCGCTCTTTCAGATTCCGGTACGCCATCATCGCGGCGTCGTTCTGCGCGTACATCCCCGGTTCGAAGGTGAGGTGCGCGGCCGCGCGGTCGACGACGGCCGACGGCGGGCCGCCGATGGCGCGGGTGACCGGCTCGCACTGGACGCCGACGGCGATCCGGCAGGGGACGTCCTCGAAGTACGTCCGGTCGCCGCGGATCACGAAGCTCCCCTTCTCGATGTACTCGCCGCTCTCGGGGGTCTTCGACACTTGGTCGGGGTCGACCATGTACGCGTCGCCCGCGCCGCGGCCGTCCTTCCAGTCAGACGAGTAGGAGACGGCGAACTGCGCGGCCTCCCGCAGGGTCTCCTCCGAGAAGTCGACCGGATCGGCCGACTCCGACGGACCTGAGGCCTTGAGGATCGTCACCGGCCCCCCGTGCGCCTGCGTGTGGAAGAACCGATCGTGTTTACCCATGTACTTCTTCACCAACTCCTCGTTCTGGTCGGCGTTGCGCCCGCCGATGACGAGGTAGCCGGTCGAGGTGCGGAACCAGCGGAACCGCTCGAACCAGTCGTCCGGGCTGCGGATCGGGATCGAAGAGCGGGAGAGCCAGTCGGTCTCGTACGCCTCGTCGTCGTCCTCGTCGTCGCCCTCTTCCTCGCCGCCGTCGTCGGCCGCCTGCCGTTCCTCCCACTCCGCCTTCCGTTCCTTGACCGCCTCCAGCTCCTCGCGGGTGGCCTCGATCGCCGCCATCGCCCCCTCCTTCTTCTCCTCGACACGTTTCGCCTCCCGGTAGAGGCGGTCGGCGTTGACCTCGACGCCCTCGCTCGCGTCGACCTCGACGCGGACGGGGTCGCCGTCATCGTCCTCGAGTTCCACCGTTACCGTCCCCTCGCCGCCGTCGACGTCGACGACGGCCTCCGCGGCCGGAATCCCCCGCTCCGCGCCGGCGTCGAGCGTCTCCGCGATCTCGTCCCACGGCACCTCGTTCTCGCGGGCCTCCCGCACCGTCGAGATCACCTCGTCGACGAGGTCGTAGTTCGCGTACAGCAGCTCCGCGCGCTCGCGCTCCGCCTGCGCCTGTTCCTCGAACCCCTCGATCGCGCCGCGCTGCTGTTCGATGATCCGCTCCTGTTTGGCGATCTCCTCCTCGAAGTCCGGGCGGGAGGCGCTCGCGTCGGCGGGGGCTTCGCCGTCGCCGGTCTCCTCGCTCCCCAGCCGGTGGAAGTACTCGTCGACGGCGGCGTTGAAGGAGTCGAACCCCACGCTCGGCAGGTCCTCGTGCTCCGCGAGCGGGAAGGGGGTCACGTCGACCACGCGGGGGTCGGCGTCATCGGCGCCGCCGTCGCTCCCGTCGCCGTCGATCGATTCCTCGTACACTCGGGGGTCGATGTCGCCCGAGCGGAGCCGTTCGTCGATCCGGGAGAGGGCGTCGTGGAGCGCCCCGAGTTGGTCGTCCGTCGCCTCCTCGATGGGCGTCTCCTTCGGCACGCCGGCGCGGGTGCACACCTCCTCGGCGTAGAGGCCGCCGAGGTTCAACTGCGTGGCGAGGGTGCGCACCACGTCGCTGTCCGACTCGCGCATGTGCCGGTCGAACCCGCCGCGGCTCACGTCGAGGGGGTTGAGCCGCGAGGCGGGGTACTCGTACTGCGAGCCGGGCGCCACCGTCCGGGACTTCAGCCGGACCGTCGACAGCGCCCCGATCACCTCGCCCGTCTCGTCGAGCGCGGCGACGTTGCCCTGCCCGAACAGCTCGGCGACGAGCGTCGTGTTCTGGTCCTCGCGCTCAAACTCGAAGGTGAGGATTCGGTCGAACTCGTACTGCTCGACGCCCGCGAAGTCCGCGCCGGACAGCCGGTTCCGGAGCATCTTCGCGAAGTTCGGCGGGCGGCCCGGCGCGTCCGCGACGTGATCGGGGTCGGCGGCGTGCGCGCGTTTGATGTCTCCGACCTCGATCATGAGCTCGACGCGGCCGCAGTCGAAGTCGCGCAGCTTCAGCCGGAGCAGGTCGTCGTCGTAGAGGTACGCCTTGTCGACCTTCGCGCCCTCGTACCGATTGAGCTCGGTGACGAGGGCCGCGAGGTCGATGCTCGATAGCTCCCGCTTCTGGTCCATACGTGATAGAGACCGCCGGGGCGGAAAAAGGCGTGTCGTTGTGGGATTCAGCGCGACGGTCGGCTCCCCGCGCGTCAGTTACCGTTGCCTTTCCCCTTGCCGCTGCCGAGGCGCTCGACGGTGTTGAGCGCGTTGATGATCCCGGCACCGAACTCCGAGTCGCTCTTGCCGTTCGCCCCCTCGGCGCCCTTCTGGATCGCCTGCTCGATCCGGCTCGCATTCGCGTTCGGTTCGAGTTCGCGGACGAGTGCAGCGAGGCCGGCGACCTGCGGGGCTGCCATGGAAGTGCCGGCCTTGTACCCGTACGATCCCTGTTCGACGGGGATTGTCGACAGCACGAGGTTCGTCGGGAATGGCCACTCGACGGCGTCGGGGTCTTCGACCAGCGTCTTCTCCAGCGTTTCGTACCCACCGCCCGGCGCGGCGATGTCGATGTCGCTCGTGCCGAAGTTCGAGTAGAAGGAGAGCGTGTCCGCGGGCGAGGTCGCACTAACGGTGAACGCCGCCGGGACGCTGTTCGGCAGGGTGAAGCCGCTCCCCTGAAGGCTCCCCGAGTCGTTGCCGGCGCTCCCCGTGATCACGGTCCCGCGCCGGACCGCGCTCTGGAACACGGTCTGGACCTCCGCCTTGAGCTTGTTCAGCTCCGATCCCGGCTGCTGAACGCCCGGGATTCCGAGGCTGAAGTTCGCCGCGTCGGCGCCGATCTCTGCCGCGTAGTCGATGCCAGCGAGGATATCACCGAACGTCGCGCCGCCCTCTGCGGGGAACACGCGAACCGGGATCAGCTCCGTGTCCGGGGCAGTACCGACGACGCCGGATTCGCCCGTGGCGCCGACGGTTCCGGCGACGTGCGTGCCGTGAGATCCAGAGTCGTCGGGCCCGATCTCCGGCACGTCGTCGTCGGCGACGAAGGCTTGGCCGAGCTCCTCGTTGACGTTTCCGAGGTCCGGGTGGTTCAGGTCAATCCCGGTGTCGACGATCGCGACGCGCGTTCCCTCCCCGGTCGCGTACTCGTGGGCCTCGAAGACGTCGGTGATCTCCTTGTCCCACTGGAGGTCGGACAGCGCGGCGCCCTCGCTCGGCGGGGTCTCGTCGGCCGCCTCGGTGTTGACTTCCGGCTCGTCGAGTTCGAGCTTCAGGTCCGGATTCGCCGCCTTGACGCCCTTGACCGACTCGATGTCGGCGGCTGCGTCGCTCGGACCGACCGCGACCAGCACGTCACCGTCGGCGAGCTCGTGACGGACCTCGAACCCCGCGTCCGTGACGGCGTCGGCGACGCCGTTCCCGTTCGCACCGACGATATACTGCGTCTGTCCGTCCGCGGCCGACGCAGTTCCTGTGATCGTCGCCGTCGCGGCGAGCCCGGCAACCCCCTTCACGAAAGTTCGTCGTTCGAAATTCATGTGAGTAGTCCTCGTGTGACGAGGTACCGATATTGTATCCTGATAGAGTATAAATATTCATCAATGAATGACTCTGTACTAATCTAAATCCAAGTAAACAGAAAGGCGGTGGTCGCCAGAAACGTCAGTCGACAACGGTACGCGACGGGGGAGCGACTCCCGACGGAAGCAGGCGTGGGTCCGGTCGGCCGAGGGCCTACAGCCGCTTCGACACGTACGGCCCGTCCTGCCGGTAACCGAGCTTGTTGCGGTAGTACTCGCGGGCGCCGATGCCGGAGATGACCGCGACCTTGTCGTAGCCCGCGTCGCGAGAGAGCTCCTCGGCGCGTTCGAGCAGCTTCGTCCCGTACCCCTTATGCTGCCAGTCACCGTCGCCGCCGATGCCGACCTCGGTGCCGTACACGTGGAGCTCGCGGACCAGCGCGGCGTCTTCGAGCTCCGGCCGGATCGGGTCGCTCTCGGTTCCCGGCGCGCCCGGCTGGTCGGGGGCGAACGAGGGGAACCGAAGCCGACAGAAGCCGACGAGCAGGTCGCGCACGGGGTCCTCGAAGGCGATGAAGTGTTCCGTGCCGCCGCCGGCCTCGTAGGTGGTGACCGAGAGTTCCACGTCGTCCGGGTCCGGGTCGGCGTCGTTGTGGCCGACTTCGCGGGCGCGGATGTCGCGCTGGATGATTCCCTTCTCCTCGGCGCGCTGGGCGGCGAGCTGTCGGAGGTTCGACTTCTGGACGCCCGCGTCGATGAAGTCGGCCGGGATGTCGCGCTGGACGCGCTGGAGCCGCGTGTACTTCGGGATCAGGTCCATCACGTCGGCGACGAGGTCGGCCGCCTCCTCGCTCGTGAGCGGGTCGAAGTCGTCGCGCCGCCACCGGTCGTACACCCGCGTCCCCTCGACGACGAGCGTGGGGTAGATCTTCAGGTAGTCGGGGCGCCAGTCGGGGTTCTCGAACAGCTGCCGGAAGTCCTCCAGACACATCTCGCGGGTCATCCCGGGCTGGCCCGGCATCATGTGGAAGCCGACTTTGAACGCGGCGTCGCGCAGGCGGCGGTTGGCGTTCCGGCTCGCCTCGTTGCCGTGGCCGCGGTGCATCTCGCGGTTGATCCGCTCGTAGGTGGTCTGGACGCCGACCTCGACCTTCGTGCCGCCGAGGTCGAGCATCCGGTCGATCTGCTCCGGGTCGCACCAGTCGGGCTTCGTCTCGAAGGTGGTGCCGATGTTGCGGATCGGATTCGTCTCGTTCTCGGCGATCACGTCTTCGAGGTACTCGAACTCGGTCTCCTCGAGCGCGGGCGCGAACGACTCGCCCTCCGCGGGCTCCGGCTCCTTGTCGAGGTCGTAGTCGTTCATCGCCTGGAGCGCGCGCTTGACGAACCACTCCTGGTAGTCGTGCGAGCGCGCGGTCATCGTCCCGCCCATGAGGATGAGCTCCACCTTGTCGACGGGGTGGCCGATCTTGCGGAGCTGTTCGAGCCGGAGCGTGACCTGCCCGTACGGGTCGTAGTCGTTCTGCTCGCCGCGGGCCGCCGCGGGCTCGTGGCCCGTGTACGACTGCGCGGAGGAGAACTCTGAGGCCGGGCCGCCCGGGCAGTAGAGGCACTTCCCGTGCGGGCACAGTTCGGGGGAAGTCATGATCGCCACGGGAGAGACCCCGGACGCGGTCCGGACGGGCTTGCGCTGGACCACCTCGATCACGTCGTCGCGGTGCTCCGTCGGTGCGTGGTCGAGGATCTCGGTGTTCTTCGGCACCTTGGGGGAGCCGAACTCCGAGCAGGCGTCGAGCTTGGCGCGTTCGAGGTCGTCGCGCTCGATCTCGCCGTCGAGGATCCTGTCGACGAGGTGTTCGCAGGTGCGGACGAACGCCTCGGAGTCGGTGGGGTCCCCGGAAGCGGCGTCGTCGGACTCGGCGTCGCCCGCCGCGTCGGTACTCATTACTCTCCGATCCGCGAGTTTCGGGGTTAAGCGTGTCGCACCCGGGCGCCGACTCGGTGCGCCGAGCCGTTTACCACAGAATATATTAGTTAATGGTATTACCAAGTGGTTATGCCAGCGACACAGATGGAGCGGGCGCGACGCGGCGAGGTCACCTCCGCGATCGAACGCGCGGCGGCGCGCGAGAACCGCGACCCGGAGTTCGTTCGCGAGGCGGTCGCCGAGGGGCGCGCGGTGATTCCGAACAACCACGCGCACGACGCGCTCGACCCGATGGTCATCGGCCGGGCGTTCGCCACGAAGGTCAACGCGAACATCGGGAACAGCGAGACGACGAGCGGCCGGGAGGAGGAGCTCGAAAAGCTCCACGCGGCGGTCCACTACGGCGCCGACACGGTGATGGACCTCTCGACGGGCGACGAGCTGGACGCGACCCGCGAGGCCAACGTCGCGCACTCGCCGGTGCCGGTCGGGACGGTCCCGATCTACGAGGCGGTCAAGCGGGCCGAGTCCGCCGAGGCGATCACCCGCGAGCACCTGCTCGACGTCATCGAGAAACAGGCGCGGCAGGGCGTCGACTACATGACGGTCCACGCGGGGATACTGATGGAACACCTCCCGCTGACCGACGGCCGGAAGACGGGGATCGTCTCGCGAGGGGGGTCGATCCTCGCGCAGTGGATGGAGGAGAACGGGTCGCAGAACCCGCTGTACGCGAATTTCGAGGCGATATGTGAGATATTCGCCGAACACGACGTGACGGTCTCGCTCGGGGACGGCCTCCGGCCGGGCTGTGTGGCCGACGCGAGCGACGAGGCGCAGTTCGCCGAGCTCGACACCCTCGGAGACCTCACGCGGACCGCGTGGGACCACGGCGTCCAGGTAATGGTGGAGGGCCCCGGCCACGTCCCGCTGGACGATATCGCGGAGAACGTCGAGCGGCAGCAGGCGGTGTGCGACGGAGCGCCGTTCTACGTCCTCGGCCCGCTGGTGACGGACGTGGCGCCGGGGTATGACCACATCACGAGCGCGATCGGCACGACCGAGGCCGCGCGGGCCGGCGCGGCCATGCTGTGCTATGTGACGCCGAAGGAGCACCTCGGACTGCCGGAGCCCGAGGACGTGCGGGACGGTCTCGCCGCGTATCGTATCGCGGCGCACGCGGCCGACGTGGCGAACGACCTCCCCGGCGCGCGCGACTGGGACGACGCGCTCTCTGAGGCGCGGTACGAGTTCGACTGGCGGCGCCAGTTCGACCTCGCGCTCGACCCCGAGCGCGCGCGGTCGTACCACGACCAGACGCTTCCGGGAGACAACTACAAGGAGGCCCGCTTCTGCTCGATGTGCGGCGCGGAGTTCTGCTCGATGCGGATCGATCAGGACGCCCGAGACGCGGACGGCGAGATGGCGTCGATAGCGGGATCGGAGGGGACGGACCTCGACGCGTCGCCGGCCGCGAACGTGAACCTCCCGCCGGTCGGGACCCACGACACGAGCCGCGTGCCGGAGCGGATCGAGGTCGAGGGAGTGACGTTCACCCCGGAGACCACGGACGACGACTGATGCGGGCGGAGGGGCCGATGCGGGCGAGCCGCGGCCACAAGCGCGCGTCGGCGCGGGAGAGTCGAACCCGGCCGGTTTTAGGCCGCCACGCCCGTAGCCGCCGCCGTGCTACGGAAGGACCTCCTGCGCGTCTCCCGGGCGGGCGGCGGCTACCGCCCGCAGTTCACCGGGCGGGAACATCGGCCGCTCGCGGCGCGCGTGCTCGGGGCGTTCGAGTCGCACGTCGGCGAGCGCCGCGGCGACCTCGACGACGCGCTGGCGGACTTGGAGGCCGACGCGGCCGCGCGGAACGGCGACTTCAAGCTCGTCCGCGGGCTGGCGGCGCTCGTCGAGCGCGAGTGCGAGTTCGAGACGCGCGCGGCCGTCCCGCCGCGTCGCGTCCGGCGGGCCGCGTTCGAGGCCGCGGAGGCGGTCGGCGTCGCGAGCGAGGCGGAGCGAGAGACCGCGGTCGACCGCGCGGCCGACGCGCTTGGGATCGACTCGAGGGACGTGTCGGCGTCGCTGTACGCCGACCGCGACGTGAATCGGGTACTCGTCGACGCCGACGTGCGCTGGGACCCCGACACGCTGCTGGAGCAGTACGACCTCTCTCTGGCCCAGACTACGCTGTTCGACGCCACCGAGGTCAGAGTGCGGTCGAACGACCCGAAGCGGCTCGTCTCGGCGGTGAAGCGCCTGCGGCTGATGTACGAACTGGAGCAGACTCCCGAGGGCCGGGAGCTCGTCGTCACCGGGCCTGACGCGCTGTTCTCGCGCACCCGACGGTACGGGACCGCCTTCGCGAGACTGCTCCGGACCGCCGCGGAGTCCGCCGAGTGGTCGCTGGAGGCGACGATCGACGACCGCGGCCGCGAGCGAACGATGCGGCTCTCGGACGGCGACGTCACCGTGCCCGACGTGGAGCCGGTGGCGGAGCCCGACTTCGACAGCGGGGTCGAAGCGGACTTCGCCGGTCGGTTCCGCGGGCTCGACCTCGACTGGACCCTCGTCCGCGAGCCGGAACCCCTCGAAACCGGCGCGAGCGTCATGATCCCGGACTTCGCGTTCGACTACGACCACGCCGACTTCCGGCTGTTCTTCGAGGTCATGGGTTTCTGGACCCCAGAGTACGTCGAGAAGAAGCTCGGCCAACTCGCTGACGTGGAGGACGTGGACCTGCTCGTCGCGGTCGACGAGAGCCTTGGCGTCGGCGAGGAGGTAGCCGCACGCGACCACCGCGTCGTCACCTACTCGGGCGCGGTCCGCGTGAAGGACGTGGTCGACGTGCTCCGCGAGTACGAGGCCGAGTTCGTCGCGGACGCCGCCGCCGCCCTCCCGGACGCCTTCGAACCGGCGGACGACGTGCTCCCCCTGCGGGACCTCGCCGACCGACACGGCGTGAGCGAGGCGGCGGTGGAGGGCGGGCCGTTCCCCGCCCACGAGCTCGTCGGCCGCACGCTGGTCAGACCGGCGGTGTTGGAGCGAATCGACGACGATATCGACGACGGGGCGGCGCTGTCCACGGTGGAGGCGACGCTGGACGAGTACGGCGTCGACGACGCGAGCGCAACCCTCTCGACGCTCGGCTACCGAGTTGAGTGGGAGGGGCTCGGCGGCGGAACGGTGAGACGGAAGGAGTAGTCCGCGGTTCGCGAATTACTCGTCGGTGACATTGGAGATGGGTTTATATATCCTAACCGAACATTTTCGCAACCGAGGTTACGCATGGTCACGAACATCCAAACGCAGCTGCTGGGCAGAGACGTATCGTTCCCGGTCGAGGAGTCGCGCTTCGCCTACTGGCTCGTCGTCTTGCGTCTGATCGTCGGGTGGTGGTTCCTCCACGCGGGACTCGACAAGTTCCTCGCGTGGCCGTTCGACGCGAGCTGGTTCGTCGGCGGCGCGGCGGCGCAGACGAGCCTCGGCCCGGTGGTCACGCTGTTCTCCGACGGGATCCTGTTGTCGTTCACGAACATCATGGTCCCCTTGGGACAGACGCTGATCGGGTTGGGGCTGATCGTCGGCGCGCTGACGCGGCTGGCGGCGTTCTTCGGCGCGTTCCTGATGACGTTCTTCTACTTCATCAACGGCGAGACCGGCGGCTGGGCCCACGGCGTGATCACCGGCGACCTGCTCGGGCTGCTGATCTTCGCGATGATCGCCACGCTCGGGGCCGGGCGCGTGCTCGGCGTCGACGCCTACCTCGCGAAGACGTCGTTCGTCAGGGACCACCCGCGGCTGCGGTACTTAATCGGCTAACGAGGTGACGACGCATGAGCCAACTCACTACCATGGAACGAGTCGGACTGTACGGCGGCGGCGCGCTCGTCCTGATCGGCACGGTCGGGATGGGGCTGCTTGAGATAGTCGCGGGGGCGCCGCACCCGGTGTCGGGAGAGGGACAGGTCGTCCACGAGACGCTGATAAGCCTCAGCGTCCGGTCGTACACCATCCTGCTGGGGCTGCTGCTACTGGCGGCGTACGGAATCACCAACCTCGCCACCAAACCGCCGGAGGACACGTCGATCTGACCCGCACGACCCGCTGGAGCGCCGTCGAACCGCGGCGCTCCGACGACTGACTTTTTACCGAACGCCGGGAGGGCCGCTCACTCCACGACCGGCAGGTCCGCCCGGCTCCCCTTCGGGACCACGGAGCGCAGCTCGTCGTAGAGGTACAGCCCAACCCCGATCGGGACCGACTCGCCCGCGACCTCGTGGGTCGCGATCAGGTAGCCCCAGTCGCCGTCCCACTCGGGGAGGTCTTGGTCGTCACCCGCCGCGAACCGGGACGCCTGCGCCGGGTCCAGTTCGATCGCGTTCTTGGTCGCGAGATGACCGAACCGCGAGACCGCCCGGCCGGTCGGCTTCCAGTGGTCCTGTCGCGTGCGCAGGAAGGTCATCCCGATCGCCTCGACCTCGCTGGGGTCGGTCGCCTCGCCGTTGAAGATCCAGATCTTCCCCGCGCCCTTCTCCCAGAAGGAGTACTCCGCGAACACCTCGGGGTCGATCCCGAACCGCTCCTCCCACCAGTCGAGGACCTCCGCGCGGCTCGCACGGCCCTCGACCTCGCGGTCCGCAGGGGTCGCGGGGAGCCGGTCGAACCGCTGGCCGTCGTTGGTGGGGGCGTCGCCCGCCTCTCCGCCGGTCTCGTCGCTCACGCGTCCACCACCCCGTCGGCGGCGGCCGCGCTATCGGTCTCATCGCCCGCCGCGCCGCCGACTCGAAGCTTCGCGCAGAAGAAGCCGCCCGTGTCGTTGCGGTGGGGGTAGATCCGCTGCGCGCGCGTCACCGACTCGTCGTACGTCTCCCCCTCCCACTCGGTCACGCCGGGGTCGGCGTCGAGCGGCAGGTCGAACTCGACCAGTTCGCAGTCCTCGTTCGCGAGGACGTGGTCGAGGACGGCCTCGTTCTCCTCGGGCGCGAACGTACACGTGGAGTAGACGACGACGCCGCCGGGGCGGGTCGCCTGGACGGCCCTCGCCAGGACGCCCTTCTGGATGCCGGCGACCGCGTGGACGTGGTCGAGCGTCCACTGGTCGAGGACGTCCGGGTTCTTCCGGCACGTACCCTCACAGGAGCAGGGCGCGTCGACCAACGCGCGGTCGAACTCGTCGAACGCCAGCGGCTTCGTCGAGAAGTTGCGGGCGTCCTGGTTCGTGACGATCGCGTTCGTGATCCCGAGGCGCTCGGCGTTGTGCCGGAGCGCGGAGAGGCGCCCGAGGTTGTTGTCGTTGGCGACGACGGTCCCCTCGTCGTCCATCGCGTCGGCGATCTGGGTGGTCTTGCTGCCGGGCGCCGCGCAGGCGTCCCAGACGCGCTCGCCGGGTCGCGGGTCGAGGGCGAGCGTCGGCAGCACGGACACCTCCTCCTGCCCGTGAGTCCAGCCGTGGACGTACGGCCAGTTGCCACCGGGGTTGCCGTCGGGGAGCCGGAAGAGGCCGTCGTGCCAGTCGACGGGCTCGTAAGCGACGCCCGACTCGTCGAACGCCTCGCGGACGCGGGCCGGCGTCGCCGCGATCCCGTTCGTGCGCACGACCGAGGGGAGGGGCCGGTCGCACGCCGCCCGGAACGCGTCGACGTCGTCGACGAGCGACTCGTATCGGTCGAGCGGATTCATGGCCCCCCTTTCGCGTCGGGCCGTTAGACCGTTTCGGGACGCGCGAGGTGCCTCCCGCCGCCGCACCTTTAGGTCGACCCCGGGCGTACGGCCGCACATGGCACGCATCTCCGTCCTCGACGACGGCGTCTCGCTGGACGAGCCGACGCTGATAGAGGGGTTCCCCGGCGTCGGGCTCGTCGGGAAAATCGCGACGGACCACCTGATCGACGCCCACGGGATGACCCACTACGCGAACGTCCACTGCGACGGGCTCCCGCCGGTGACCGTCTACCGCGAGTCCGAGACGGCCGCGACGACCCCGGTCCGGCTGTACGCCGACTCCGAGCTGGATCTCGTCGCGCTGCGCAGCGACGTCCCCGTGAACCCGGGGGCGGCGACGGAGGTCGCGGCCTGCCTCGGCTCGTGGTTCGACGAGATCGACCTGTTCCCGGTGTTCCTCTCCGGCCTCGGCCGCGAGAAGGACGAGGAGCCCCCGGAGCTGTACGGGATCGCGACCGGGAACGGCGCCGAGGCGCTGGACCGCGCCGAGGTGTCGGAGCCGTCGGAGTCCGGGCTCGTCTCCGGGCCAACGGGCGCGATGCTGGCGGCCGCGCTGGAGGACGACCGCGACGCGGTCGGGCTCGTCGTCGAGTCCGACCCGCAGTTCCCCGACCCCGAGGCGGCGCGGGCGCTCATCGTCGACGGCATCGACCCGATCGCGGGGATCGAGACGCCGACCGACGGGCTCGTGGAGCAGGCGACGGAGATCCGGAACGCGAAGCGCCAGCTCGCAGAGCAGATGCGACAGGCGACCGAGGAAAGCACGCAGGCCGAGCCGCTGAAGATGTTCCAGTAGGCGGGGTCAATCCGCTGCGTCGCCCTCCAGCTCGTCGAGGATCGGCCGGTACTTCAGCTGGACCTCGTCCCACTCGCGGTCGGGGTCGGAGTCGGAGACGACGCCGACGCCGGCGAACAGCGTGGCTCGACGGCGGGTTCCGACCGCGGACCGGATCGCGACCGCGAACGCGCCGTTGCCGGCGGCGTCGATCCAGCCCACCGGCGCGGCGTACCAGCCGCGGTCGAACGGCTCTGTCTCGCGGATCGTCGCCAGCGCGCGGTCCGGCGGGAGCCCGCCGACCGCCGGGGTGGGGTGGAGCGCCTCGACGAGTTCGAGGACGTGTCGGTCCGCGTCGAGCTCGGCGGTGATCGGCGTGTGGAGGTGTTGGACGGTCGCGAGTCGTCGAACCCGACGCTCGCCCGCGGAGACCGACGCGGCGAACGGCTCAAGCTGGTCGCGGACCGTCTCCGCGACCAGCTCGTGCTCGTGAACGTTCTTCTCGTCGTCAAGGAGCTCGCGCGCGAGCCACTCGTCTTCGCTCGGCGTCTCGCCGCGGCCGGTCGTCCCGGCGAGCGCGTCGGTCTCGACGGTCCGCCCCCGCAGCGAGACGAGTCGCTCCGGCGTGGCGCCGAAGAAGGCGCTCTCCCCCGCGGCGGGCTCGAACCAGTAGCGGTGGCAGTCGGGGTACTTCTCGGCGAGGCGTTCGAGGGTGGCCGCCCGCGGGAAGTCGGCCGCGAGGTCGGCCTCCAGCGCCTGCGCCAACACCACCTTCTGAAGGTCGCCGTCGGCGATCCTGTCGACCGCGGCGCCGACGCTCTCGCGCCACGCGTCGCGGCTCGTCGTCCGGCGGCTCTCGCGGATCCCCGGGCGAGGGGGCCGGGAGCCGACGGCCGCGGTCGGCGACCCGGCGTCGACGGCGTCGAGGGCGGCGAACCGGTCGACCTCGCGGGCGAGCCGGTCCTCGACGGCGTCGACGCCGGCGTCCGGCCCGACCGCGTTGACCGTGAGCCACGCACCGTTGTCGGCGTAGGTCAGCTGGACCCGCGGCAGGACGAACCGGGCCTCCGGAAACGGCGCCCACGGCTCGCCGTCGCAGGCGCCCTCGTGGAAGGCGAACCCGCCGAACACGCGGGGGCGGGCCGCCTCGGTGCCGGCGTGGACGTCGCCGGACTCGAACAGCTCCGTCGCCGACTCGCGGATCGCCGCGAACCGGTCGCCCCCGGACGCGGTCAGCGTCGCGGCCTCGCCGCCGCCGATCACCAGCGCGTCGTCCGGCGCGCTCCACGTCGTGCGCGGGGTGGGAAGCGCCTCGAACGCCGCCGCGAACGCCGGCTCGACGACCTCGGTGGTCCGGCTGACCAGCGGCGACGACGACCGCGAACGCGCCTGTTCCATGCGTATCGAGTCGGGGACGTGGACCCTTTATCCTGACTATCGGGGCGGAGGACCGGGGGAACTCGAACGACGACGCGGACGGGCCGAGCGCGACCCCGGGGGGGCGCTCAGCTGTAGCGCTCCTCGTTCCAAGGGTTCGCCGTGTCGCTGTACCCCCGCTTCTCCCAGTAGCCGAGTTCGGGCTCGGTGAGGAACTCGACGCCCGAGACCCACTTCGCGCCCTTGTACGCGTACTTGTGCGGCGTGACGACGCGGATGGGGCCGCCGTGGTCGGCCGGGAGGTCGTCGCCGTCGTAGCCGTAGGTGAGCTGGACGCCCGGCTTCGTACACTCGTCGAGTGGGAGGTCGGTCGTGTAGCCGTCGAGCGCGTGGAACATGACGTGTTCGGCGTCGTCGCGGACGCCGGCGCGCTCGGCGAGGTCGGCGAAGGAGACGCCCGTGAACTCGCAGTCGAACTTACTCCAGCCGGTCACGCAGTGGAAGTCCTGTCGCTGGGTGACCGACGGGAGGTCGCGGAACTCGTCGAGCGAGAGGGAGAGCGGCTCCTCGACCGCGCCCCACACCTCGAACTCGAACGTCTCCGGGTTCCACGAGGGCGTCCCGCTCTTCGAGAGGACCGGGAAGCCGTCCGTCTCGCGCTGGCCCGGAGGGAGTCTGTCGTCGCCGTACTCGCGGTAGAGGTCGGTGAGGTCCTCGGCCGCGTCGACGCCGGAATCAGTCATGAACCGCCGTTCGACCCGGACCGACGTATGAATGTCGCTCTCAGAGGACGCGCTGGGGACCCGCGAGTGTCGCCCTCGAACGGCACGGACGCCCGGCGGCGAGACGCCGGTACCGCTCGGCGAGGGATTCGTACAAACCTAACCGACCTTCAGAAGAACAAAAATGAACTTTCGAGTCTCTGCTTTGAGTTTTCATATCTCCGGATCTGCGACGCCAATTTTATATACGCCATGCCACAAGACCCGAACAGCAAATGCCACAAGTGAAGATAACCGTGCCGGAGCATCTGGAGATGCAGATCGCCCAGATGGTCGAGGAAGGAGAGTTCCTCAACCGCGAGGAGGCGGTCGAGGAGCTGTTGTCGACCGGCATCAAGGCGTACAAGACGAGCGGCCCGCGAGACGACGACGACTCCAACGGGTTCGAGGACGAGGGGATGATGGGCCACGAAGACGAGTACGTCTTCTGACCGCGCGGCTCCCTCGGTCGAGGTCTCCGCGGCGCAGAACCGTGCGTACCGCCCTCAACAACGCTTAAAGGGCCTACGACCCGTATCCGTGGGTATGCACAAGGACGAGCTGCTTGAGCTTCACGAACAGATGGTGACGATCATGGAGCACTTCCGCGCGCAGGAGACGGTCGACGGGTCGCTGTTCGACCCCTACGACGAGCTCGAAGTCGACCCCTCCCACGTCCACAAATCGAAGAGCGAACACAAACACGCCGTGTTCGTCCTCGGTAACGCCTTAGCGAACGCGATGAGCGAAGACGAGTTCTCGCCCGCCGGCCGCGTCGGCAAGCGGATGGAGGAGCTCGCCGACGACGCCGAGAACAAGATCTGACCCGTCGGACGCTTTCGCCCGCCCGCTCGACCTCGCGTTACGCCCGACCCCGTACCGCGCTCGACCCCCGTTATTGATGTGTGCGCGGCCCCGTCGAACCTGACATGGTCGCGGACGCGCTGGCCTCGGACGCCGCCCACCTCGCCGCCGGCGGCGTCGCCGTCGCCGCCGCGCTCGCCGCGGTGTTCCTCGCGGATCGACGAGGGGCCGACTGGACGCGGACGCTCCGCTCGCGGCTCCTGCTCGGTGTCCCGTGGGGGACGCTCCTCGTTGTCGCCGGCGTGATCGGAGTGTACCTGTTCGTCCAGTCCGGAATCGACGACCCGAACCGACCGGTCGTGATCCCGTTCCGGTCGTGGTCGTACTTCTACCCGGAAGGGCTCGTCTGGTCTGGCTTCGCGCACGCGGGCCGCGGACACATCACCGGGAACCTCCTCTCCGCGCTCGTCGCAGGGAGCCTCGCGGAGTACGCGTACGGCCACTTCCCCGAGGGACGCGAGGTCGGCGACCGGGAGCGGGCCGCTGTCCGGTCCCGGCGACTCCCGGATCGCCTGCGAGGTCTCCCGGGTCGAGTCCGTGAGATGCCGAGTCGAGCCCGACGGCTGCCGAGCCGGATCCGCGCCGTCGAATCCCCCGGCGAGAACCCCTACGTCCGTGCGTTCCTGATCGTCCCCGGCGCGGCGGTCGCGTTCGGCCTCGTCTCCGCGCTGTTCGCGTTGGGGCCCGTGATCGGCTTCTCCGTCGTCGTGTTCGCGTACTGGGGGTTCGCGCTCGTCACGCGTCCCGTCGCCGCGGTCGTCGCCACGACGGGAACGGCGCTCGTCGGCGTCGTCTACGACGCCCTCCGGACGCCGGTGGCGTTCGCCGAGGCGTCCCCATCCTACGGCGCCCCGGGGTGGGCGAACGTCGCGATCCAAGGGCATGCGCTCGGGCTCATCGGCGGCGCCCTCGTCGCCGTCGTACTCCTGCGGCGGCGGCGGACTCGAGGGCGGGACGACGGAAAACGCAGCGAGGACCGCGACGCGGGCGCGACCCCCGGTCGGTGGCGGTTCCATCCGAATGCCGCGCCGGACCACGACGGGTCGCGCGCGGACGCGTCGGAGCGCACCGCGCTCGTCGTCTTCGGGGCGCTCCTGCTGTTCGGCGCCTCGCGTCGGCTGTGGGCGGTGTACTGGTACCTCGGCAACGAGCGGTACGAGCTGTACCGCGCGGTCGGCGTTGGGCTGCTCGCCCTGCTGGCCGCGATCGTCGCCGTCGCGGCCGCCTCGCGCGACGACCCGCTCTGGCCGTCCCGAGCGGTGCCGAAGCCCGAGACGCTCAGAGACGGGATCCGGTCGTCGACGCCGGCGGCGGTCGGACTGGTCCTGCTCACGGCGGCGCTGGCGGCCGTCGCGGGGCCGGCCGTCGTGCCGAACCTCGTCACGGTCGAGGACGGCGACCTCCCGGGCGACCCGATCGAGGTCGAGGGGTATCAGGTGACCTACGCGGAGAACGTCGAGGACCGACTCGTGGGCGTCGTCGACGTGGAAGCGTTCGGGCGCTCGACGTCGGTCAACACGTCGGGGGTGATCGTCAGCGACCCCGACCGCGAGATATGGACGACCGCCGTCTCGAAGGGGAACCTCGCGTTCTGGGGGTACCGCGCGGTCGACGTGGGGGGCACCGGCTGGCGGGAGACCGTCTGGGTTCAGCGGGTCGGCTGGGTCGCCGCGAACGGCGGTCCGGCGTACCGGGTCGACGCGGTCAGGAACGAGACGAGACGGACGCTGTTCACGAGCGACCCCGCCCGGGCTGAGCCTCGGATCGACGGGCGGAACGTCGTCATCGCGGCCACGCCCGACGGGTTCGAACTGACGGTTGCCGGCGGCAGCGGGAACAACGTCACGGCGCCGCTCCCGGCCGCGAACGAGACCGAGACCGTCCGCGGGATCACGTTCGTTCGCGAGGGCAACGCCGTGTTCGCGCAGCGCGGCGAGACGCGAGTGCGGATCGCACAGCGGGAGCGGTACGAGGGACGGCGGTAGCCCGCGCCGGCGGGCCGGGAAGAGAGCGTCCGGCCCCCTACGACCACTCGATCCGGTACACTTCGGTGTCGATGTCGCGCGCCTCGTCGGTGTGGTGATCAAACTGTGCGTCGATCCGGAACTCGGCCGCGAACGCGTGCGTCACCTCGCCGCCCTCGTCGGCGGCGAACGCCTCGACGAACTTCCGGCTACCGGCGTTGTGGACCGAGTAAGAGACTTCGGCGAGGTCGCTCGCGACCGCAAGGAACTCCCGATCTGCGTTGCGGTTTCCGTCCTGTGCGCCGAACGGCGGGTTCATGACGACGGTCGCGGGCTCGGAGACCGCGAGCGGCGGGCGGGTCGCGTCGCCGCGAACCCAGTGGACCGGCGCGCTGGCGGCGACGCGGCGCTCGTTCCCTCGGGCGGTCGCGAGCGCGCCCCCGTCGAGTTCGAGGCCGACGACGCGGGCGGGGCCGCGAAGCGCCGCCGCCAGTGCGAGCATCCCCGTGCCGGCGCCGAGGTCGAGCACGGTCCGCCCCTCGACGTCGCCGTGGAGGTCCGCCAGGTGGACGACGTGGGCGGCCAGCTCCGGCGGCGTCGGGTACTGTTCGAGGGCGGCGTCGGGGCGCTCGAAGCCGGCGACAACGCCGAGCTTGGTCGCGAGCGAGCGCTTCGTCGCCATCGGTCAGGCGCCGCCGGCGTCCGCGCCCGCCCGGACGAGTTCGACGCCCTCGCGGTCGGCCCGCTCGGCGAGCGCCGCGAGCGCCGTGCGGGCCTCTTCGCGGACTTCGCCGGTGACGCTGACCTCGATCCGGCCGGCGCCGAGGAACGCCGCGGCGCGGAGGAGCCCGCGCAGTCGGTCGACCTCGCGCTGTCGCTCGAGGGTGCTCTCGGCGTCGAACTCGGCTTCGGCGGCGACCGCGGCGGGCTGGTAGCCGCGGGCCGCGAGCCCCCGCTTGAGGTCGCGGAGGTGCTCGGGCGCGGTGCTGTCGAGGTCCGCCGCGTCGATGACGACGGGATCGACGTCGGCCGGGCGACAGCCGCGAAGCGTGCGTTCGACGCCGGGCGGGGAAGTCGTACTCATACACGCCTATTGGTATAGGTTATACAAAAATCTTCTTGAATGTTTAGAAGTAATAAACTTGGGCACCGGGGGTAAGACCGACGGAGCTGGCGAGAGGTGGGCGTCAAACGACGCCCGAGGCTCGACCGGGGCTCCGTCCACGGTCACGTTTCGTGCGTCTCGGTGCGGGTGGCCGGGCGACGGTAGGGCAGCCATCGATGTGTATTCTGTTCGCTAATCTGCTATTAATCCCTCTCTAACGTCCGAAAACGCGATTTTACGTCGGTTCGAGAACCGTCAGGATCGATGATAGGGGTGGACAAGGCTTAAATACGCGACTGACCAGAAACCTTTTAATGGAACGTCCGAGTCGCCAGCGGCAACAGGAGCGGGACACGGAGCAGGAAACGGACGAATCGACGGTCTCCTGTCCGGAGTGTGACTCGGAGAACATCGTCACCGACGCCGATCAAGAGCTCGTCTGCGAGGACTGCGGGCTCGTCTTGGACGAGCGGAACATCGACCGCGGGCCGGAGTGGCGCGCGTTCAACCACAACGAGCGGCAGTCGAAATCCCGGGTCGGCGCGCCGATCACGGAGACGATGCACGATAAGGGGCTGACGACGACGATCGACTGGAAGGACAAGGACGCGTACGGGCGGTCGCTCTCCTCCGAGAAGCGCTCGCAGATGCACCGACTGCGGAAGTGGCAGGAGCGGATCCGGACCAAGGACGCGGGCGAGCGCAACCTCCAGTTCGCGCTCTCTGAGATCGACCGCATGGCGAGCGCGCTCGGCGTTCCCCGGTCGGTACGGGAGGTCGCCTCGGTCATCTATCGACGCGCGCTCAACGAGGATCTCATCCGCGGCCGCTCCATCGAGGGCGTCTCCACCGCCGCCCTCTACGCCGCCTGCCGGCAGGAGGGGATTCCCCGGAGCCTCGACGAGGTCGCAGACGTGTCGCGGGTTCCGCAGAAGGAGATCGGCCGGACGTACCGCTACATCTCCCAGGAGCTCGGCCTAGAGCTGAAGCCGGTCGATCCCAAACAGTTCGTCCCCCGGTTCGCGTCCGCGCTCCAGCTCTCCGAGGAGGTCCAGTCGAAGGCGACCGAGATCATCGATGTCTCAGCCGAGCAGGGGCTGCTCTCCGGGAAGTCCCCCACCGGTTTCGCGGCCGCCGCCATCTACGCCGCGTCGCTGCTCTGTAACGAGAAGAAGACCCAACGCGAGGTCGCCGACGTGGCGCAGGTCACCGAGGTCACCATCCGAAATCGGTACCAAGAGCAGATCGAAGCGATGGGCTTCCGTTAGGCGGTCGGCCGGTCGAGACCCCGGAGTTCGTCCCGTCTCGGGATCTGAACAGTTGGATCGGGTTTTTAATCGCTACCCGCTGTAGCGGGGAGTGTGATGTACTCGGATGTCCTCGTTCCGACCGACGGCAGCCCGGCGTCGGACGCCGCGATCGAACACGCGATCGACCTCGCAGACCGGTACAACGCTCGCCTCCACGCGCTGTACGTCGTCGACGGCGCGGCGTACTCCAGCCTGGAAGCGGGCGCGGAGATCGTCGTCGAGGCGCTCGAATCGGAGGGCGAGGAGGCGACGGGACGCGTGGCGGACGCCGCCGCGGACGCGGGCGTGGAGTGCGTCACCACCGTCGCGTCCGGCACCGCCTACCAGTCGATCCACGACTACGTCGACGAGAACGACATCGACGTGGTGGTGATGGGGACCCACGGCCGGAAGGGGCTCGACCGTTACCTGCTCGGGAGCGTCACCGAGCGGGTCGTCCGCACCTCGGACGTTCCGGTGTTGACCGTGCGACAGCCGGCGGATGAGTAGCCGCACGGCCTCGGGCGAACGGGGGTGACACCGATGCGCGACTGGCTCTCTCACCGCGTGGTCTCGTCGCCGGACGGGACCGCCCTCGTCCGCGCCGAGGACGGCGAGGCGTGGAGCTACACCGACCTCGACCGGCTCGTCGCCGAGACGGCGGGGCGACTCGTCGCGCACGGACTGGGCGAGGGCGACCGGGTCGGCGTGCTCACGCCCCCGTACGTGGGCACCGTCGGCCTCGTCCACGCGACGATGCGGATCGGCGCCACGTTCGTCCCGCTCGGCGAGGAGCTGACCGCCCGCGAGATCGCCGCGCGGATCGACCGGACCGACCTCGACGCCGTCGTCTGCGCCGAGCCGACCGAATCGACCGCGACCGCCGCGGTGTCCGAGATCGAGGGCGTCCCCGTTTACTCCGTGGACGACCCGGCGGACGCGGACGTAACTGGGATCCACGACGTCGATCCGGCGTCGCTCGATCCCCCGGAGTGGTCGTTCGAGGACCCGCTCTGCGTGCTGTTCACCTCGGGGACCACCGGCGAGCCCAAGCCTGTCCCGCTGACCGCGGGCAACGTGTACAGCTCCGCGGTCGCCTCCGCGTTCCGCCTCGGGGTCGAGGCCGACGACCGCTGGCTGGTGTCGCTGTCGCTCCACCACATGGGCGGGCTCGCGCCGGTGTACCGGTCGGTGCTGTACGGGACGACCCTCGTGTTACGCGAGGGGTTCGACGCGGGCGGCACCGCCGACGACATCGACGCCTACGACGTGACCGGCGCCTCGCTCGTCCCGACGATGCTCCGGCGGATGCTCAACCGGCGGGGGACGCTGTCGGACTCGCTTCGGGTGGTCCTGCTCGGGGGCGCGCCAGCGCCGGCGGAGCTGTTGGAGCGGTGCCGCGACTACTCGATCCCCGTTTACCCGACGTACGGAATGACGGAGGCCGCGTCGCAGATCACGACCGCGACGCCCAGACAGACCAGAGACCGGATCGGCACGGTGGGAAAACCCCTGTTCGGCACCGACGTGACCGTCGTCGACGGCGGCGACCCGGTCGACCCCGGCGAGACCGGCGAGATCGTCGTCAGCGGGCCGACGATCACTCCGGGGTACCTCGTCGAGGACGGCGGCGACCCGGACGCGGTCGACGGTGCGGGCGCGTCGACCGCCGATGCGGTCGAGGGGGGCGACGCGTCCTCCACCGGGTCGGTCGGCGTGAACGGGATCGAAACAGCGGACCTCGACCGCTCCGATTTCGGCCCGTACGGACTCCGAACCGGCGACGTCGGGCGGTTCGACGAGGACGGCTACCTCCACGTGCTCAACCGCGTCGACGACCGGATCATCAGCGGCGGCGAGAACGTCGAACCCGGGGAGGTCGCGGACGTGCTCCGGGAGTACGACGACGTCGACGACGTGGCGGTGGTCGGGCTCGACGACGAGGTGTGGGGCGAGCGCGTCGCCGCGCTCGTCGCCGTCGGCGACCAGTTCCGGTCGGCGGCCGCCGACCCGGCCGTCGACGACGCGGTCCCAGAGATCGATCCCTCGGTGACCGACGGGGAAGCCGACGGCGCGGACGGGGGCGACGCGGAGAGCGAGGCTGCGATGTCGGCCACCGGGGCCGGATCCGTCGGTCCCGCGCCGATCGACGAGGCGGCGTTCGTCGAGTTCGCCCGCGAGCGGCTGGCGCGGTTCAAGATCCCCAAGACGATCGCGTACACTGCGGAGCTGCCGCGGACGGTCTCGGGGACGGTCGACAGGGAGGCGACGCGCGCGCTCCTCCGCGAACACGGGGCGGACCCGCGCGGGAACCCCGACCTCGAGACCGCGGGGTTCGAGCCAGCCGACCCCGCGGAACCGCCCGCGGAGTCGGACGCGGCGGGGAACGAGTCGGACGCCGCGGAGCCTGACTCGGACGACCGGCCAGCGGGGGGCGGCGAGGCGGACGACGCTGCGGGAGGAGCGAACGACGCGGGCGCGCTCGAAGGCGGTACGGTGGGCGACGGAGAGCCTTCGTCGGATGCGACCGAGGGAGACGAGGTCGCGGCCGGATCGGAGGGAGTCACGCGACGCGACGCGGAGGTGGGCGGCGACGAGGACGGCGACGTGGAGACAAGCGGCGACGAGGACGGCGACGCGAGGGCGGGCGCTGACGGAGAACGCAGCGACACGGACGCGGTCGACGACGCGTGAACTCGCCCGGAGTTCTTCGTTGTTCCACGAAGGTTTTGTCCACGGGGTCCACAGGGTCGGTATGGAGTTGCTCGACGACAGCATCGTGCCGGAGCGCGCGCGAGACGTCAAACAGGAGGCCCGCGAGTTCGCCGACGAGTACATCGCACCGAACGCCGAGTCGTACTACGACACCGGCGAGTACCCGTGGGAGGTGCTCGAAGCCGGGATGGACGCCGGGCTCGTCGCGCAGGACATCGGCGAGGAGTACGGCGGGAAAGGGTTCGACCTCGCGCAGGTGCTCGCCATCGCGGAGGAGTTCTACCGCGCGGACGCGGGCATCGCGCTCACCCTCCAGCTCGCCAGCTTCGGCGCGGAGATGGTCGAGGACTACGGCACGGAGGAGCAGAAGGAGAAGTACCTCCGGCCGGTGGCCGAGAACGAACAGCTCTCGGGGCTCGCGGTGTCGGAGCCGCAGACCGGCTCCGACCTGGCGGGCATGACGACGAAGGCCGAGAAGGTCGAGGGGGGCTACGAGCTCACCGGCGAGAAGTACTGGGTCGGCAACGCGGTCGAGGCCGACTGGCTCACCGTCTACGCCAAGACCGGCGAGAGCGACGACCGTTACTCGAACTACACGCTGTTCATCGTCGAGACGGACTCCGACGGCTACGAGGCCGAGCACATCCCCGAGAAGATGGGGATGCGCGCGTCGAAGCAGGGCCACATCGTCTTCGAGGACTGCTTCGTCCCCGAGGAGAACGTCGTCGGCAGCGAGGGCGGCGGGTTCTACGCCCTCGCGGACTTCTTCAACCACGGCCGCGTCATCGTCGGGGGCCACGGACTGGGCCTCGCGGCCGCGGCCATCGAGGAGGCCGAGGCGTTCATCGACGAGCGCGAGGCGTTCGGCCGCACCATCGACGACTTCCAGGCCGTCCAGCACACGGTCTCGGACATGCGGATCGGCTTCGAGTCGGCGCGCGCGCTCAACTGGCGGGCCTGCGAGAAGGTCGCGAACAGCGAGGACGCCGGCTACTGGGCCGCGCTGGCGAAGACCAAGTCCACCGAGGTCGCCACCGACTGCGCCGAGAAGGGGATGAAGCTCCACGGCGGCCGGTCGAACCTCACCGAGCGCCGGATCGCCCGCGTCTACCGCGACGTGCGCATCCCGGTGATCTACGAGGGCGCCAACGACATCCAGCGCAACCTCATCTACCGGCAGTCGCGCTAGGCGGCGTTCAGAGCGTCGCCGCCAGCCGGCGCAGCGCCTCGTCACCCCCCAAGGCGAGCGGGTCGCCGTGCCCGACGCAGGCGACGTCGAACGCGGGGGCGCGCTCCGCGAGCGACCGGACGCTCGCCGCGACCGCGCCCGTGTCGTAGCTTATCACCCAGCCGGACTCCGTCAACTCGCCGTCGGACTCCGAGACGAGGTCGCCGAGCAGCGCGACGCCCAGTTCCTCGCTGACGTAGGCGACGTGGCCGGGCGTGTGGCCCGGCGTGTGGTACGCCGTGAACGAGCCGATCGCGTCGCCGTCGCGGACGCCGACGATTTCGAGTTCCGGGAGGTCGGTGACGAGTCCGCCGAGCCGCTGTATCAGTCCTTTGTGGTTCCCGAGCGGGGGGGTCCGATAGCCCCGCAGCAGTTGCGCGTCGAAGCCGTAGGCGTGGACCGGCGCGTCGAGCTCCGGCGTCAGCGCCGCCAGCGTCCCGACGTGATCGAGGTCGTAGTGGGTGAGGAGGACGCGCCCGATCGCCGAGAGATCGACGCCGGCGTCGCCGAGGCCCTCTCGGATCGCGCCCTCGTCCCACGGCGTCCCGGCGTCGACGAGCGTCGGCACGTCGTCGAAGACGAGGTACGCGTTGACTCCGCCGCAGTCGAGTCGCCAGACGCCGTCCGCGATCTCCGTGGCCATGGCCGCGAGTAGGAGTCAGCGCGGTATGAACGCTGCCGTGGCGGAACCGACGGCGAGGGGACGGAACTCGCGCCGACGCTCTCGCGGGGTCGCCGTCGGCGACGCGAGCGACGAAAGCGCCAAGATGCCGGGGCCACACCACGGGGTATGCGACTCCAGGACTACTGGGGGATTGGGCCGAAGACGAGCGAGCGGCTCGCCGAGGCCCTCGGGACCGAGCGGGCGGTCGAGGCGATCGAGTCGGCCGATGTCCGCGCGCTCGTCGACGCCGGGCTCCACCGCGGCCGCGCGACCCGCATCCTCCGCCGGGCGAACGGGGAGGCCGGGATGGACGTGCTCGCGACTGGCGACGCGCGCTCGGTGTACGACGACCTCCTCGGGCTCGCGGCCGACGCGGCGCTGACCGCGCACGCGGCGGACCGCATTCGGGTGTTGACCCCGCTCCTCGACCGCGACGCCGTCGAGGCACGATTAGACCGGGTCGTCGCCGCCCGCGACGCGTGGACCGACCTCGACGAGGCGGACCGGGAGGCGGTCGCGGACGCGTTCGACGCGTACGACGAGGCCGCCGGCTCCGACCTGGCCGCGGTCGAGACCGCCGTCGCGCTCCGCGAGGCGGGGTTGACGGCGGGACCGTTCGCCGACATCGGCGCGCTGGACGGGGACCGCCTGCGCGACGCGGCCGACGCGCTCGCCGACGTCCGGGGGTCGATCGACCCTGCCGGCGGGCTCGACGGTGACGATATCGAGATCGCGGCGGGCGCGGACGCGGAGCTGGACCGGCTCCGCGAGCAGCTGTCCGCGGCGCGCGAGCTCGCCGACTCCGCGTTCGACGTGCTGGAATCGGTCCGCGACGGGAGCCTCCGCGACTTCGAGGCGCTGGAGGCGGCGACGATCGACCACGTCGCGAGCGAGACGGGCGTCGAGCCCGCGACGGTCCGGGCCGCGTCGCCCGACGAGGCGCTCGACGCCGCCGACTTCGTCTCCGGGACGCTGCGGGACCTCGTCGTCGAACTCGAAGCGGCCGTCGAGGAGCGTGAGGCCGCCGTCGCGGCCGACATCCGCGAGCGGCTGGGCGACGAGTCCGCGGGGAGAGACGACGCGACCGCCGGCGGCAGCGACGGAGCGGACGACGGCGGCGACACCGCCGTCGCCCGCGCCGCGTCCGCCGTGTCGGACGCCGCCTTCCTGCTGTCGCTCGGGCGGTTCGCGGCGGAGAACGGGCACGTCCGCCCGACGCTCGTCGACGACGGCATCGCCGTGCGCGGCGCGCGGAACCCGTTCCTCGGGGGCGACGTCCAGCCGGTCTCGTACGGCGTCGGCTCGCACTCGCTCGCTGACGCGTCGGGCGTCGCAAGCGCCGACGCGCCGCCGACCGGCGACCGCGTGAGCGTCCTCACCGGGGCGAACTCCGGCGGGAAGACGACCCTCCTCGAAACGCTGTGCGCGGTGGCGCTGCTCGCATCGATGGGGCTGCCCGTGCCCGCCGACGCGGCCGAGGTCGGGACGTTCGACCGGATCGTCTTCCACCGCCGACACGCGTCGTTCAACGCCGGCGTGCTGGAGTCGACGTTGAAGTCGGTCGTGCCGCCGCTGGTCGCGGACGGCCGGACGCTCATGCTCGTCGACGAGTTCGAGGCGATCACGGAGCCGGGCCGGGCCGCCGACCTGCTGAACGGGCTGGTGACGCTCACCGTCGACCGCGGCGCGCTCGGCGTCTACGTCACGCACCTCGCCGAGGACCTGAGTCCGCTGCCCGAGGCCGCACGGATCGACGGCATCTTCGCGGAGGGGCTGACGAACGACCTGGAGCTCCGCGTCGACTACCAGCCGCGGTTCGAGACGGTCGGGAAGTCCACGCCGGAGTTCATCGTCTCGCGGCTGGTCGCGAACGCGGGCGGCCGCGGCGTCCGCGCCGGCTTCGAGCACCTCGCGGGCGCGGTCGGCGAAGAGGCCGTCCAGCGAACGCTCTCGGACGCCGAGTGGGCGGCGAACGATGACTGAAGAGTCGGCGGACGACGCGGCCGGTCCCGACCGGATCCGGTCGATCGCGGTTCACCGCGAGGACGTGGCGAACGCGCTCGAGGCCACGCTCCGGAGCGACCGCGAGGTCGTCCTCCGCGCGACGCCGCCGTTCTCCGGGCGGATGCGCGCACGGCTCCACGCGCTCGACGCCGGCGGGAATGGAGGCCATAACGGGAACGGTGGTTCCGACGACGCACCCGCGCCGCTCCACATCGACCCCAGGGACCTCGTCGCGGACGTGCCCCCGTACCCCGAAGTCGACGACACGGCCGCCGAACTCCCTGACGCCGACCTCGAAACGCGTCGCGAGCGACACGCCGAGAGCGTCGAGGCGTGGCGCGAGACCGTGCGCGAGCGCGTCGGTTCGACGGTCGAGATCGAGGTCGACGGCGGGGTCCGCAGCGTCGACGTGAACGCGCTCGGGTGAGTCGAGCCGGAGACCGGAACCGCCCGACCTAGAGCCGAAGCCGTTCCACCGACGTGCCGGCCGCCTCGAACGCCTCGTCCGTCGCGGCCGCGACCACGACGGTGTCCGCGTCAGTCGCGGCGTCGAGGTCGACCTCGAAGGCACCGTCGTCGTCGGGCGTCACGAGCCGCGAGGTCTTTCGGGTGTGGACGGCGACGGACTCGGCGTCCGTCTCGCCCGCGACGATGACCGCGTCCTCGACGAACTCGGCCGTGGCGGTCAGGTCGGGGCCTGCGGGGCGGTCGCCCTCGACGTACCGATCCCGGACGACCGCCGGCGTCTCGACCGGTTCGTCCGCGTCGACGCCGTGCGCCAACCGGACGAAGCCGGCCATCGACCACGCGAGGGGGGTCGCCCCCCCGGTGCCCTCGCCGAACTCCCAGCCGTACTTCGTCGGGTGTTCGCGGTCCCACACCTGCTCGGGGAGCATCAGCCCGGAGTTGCCGAACCCGGCCATCGTCTCGAGCAGGGCCTCGGGTTCGAGCGCATCCTCGTCGGTCCCGCCGAAGGCGTCGGGGCCGTCGGCGCGGGCGCGCAGCTCGTACTCGCCGCGCTCGCCGGTGAAGATCGGCCAGAGACGCCCGCGGCCGTCGCCGGTCCCGGCCCACGGCGCGCCGGGGTCGCCGACCGCGATCTCGCCGTACGCGTCGCCGACGTAGCGGTACCAGGCGGCGCCGTGCGGCGTGTCCACCCGGATCGAGTCGTCGACGACCGAGACGGAGTTGCGGACGACCGGGTCGTCGGCGGGCTTGATCCCCAGCCGGACGAGTTCGAGGAAGCCGCCGTCGATTATCTCCCGCTCGTCGTACGTCGGCCCGTCGTTGGCGATGGTGCGCGGTCGGCCGGAGTCGGGGTTCCCGTCGGCCGTGATCCGGATGTAGTACGGGGTCCGATCGTGGCGGTCGGTCCCCGTCGAGGTCGCGCACCACTCCTCGACGCGCGCGGTCCAGTCGTCGGCGAGCGCGAGCCACGCCAGCGCGTCCGCACGGAGGGAGTCGGGCGATTCGGCGCCGTCGCCGTCCGCCTCCTCGCGCCGGTCGGCCTCGGCGAGCGCGAGCGCCGCGCCGCAGACGAGGCCCGCTATCTCGGCCGCGATGCTCGACGGCGAGTAGCCGGCCTCCTCCTCCCAGCGCTCCTGTGCCGTCTCGGGACCGTTCTCGGCGATGTAATCGAGCGAGCGGGCGACCTGGTCGTACGTGTAGCCGGCGTCGTCGAGCGTCACGCCGCGCTCGTACAGCTGCCACGCCATCACCGAGGGGAAGCCGATGTTGTCCATCTGCTCGCCGCCCCACCGGGTCCGGCCGTCGATGTAGGTGTTCTGCGGGAGGAACCCGTCGTCGTCCTGCTGGGTGTTGTAGAGGTAGGCCAAGGCGTCCGCGCCGCGTTCGAGCTCGTCCATCTCGATCAGGGCCGTGAACACCTGATAGAGGTCGCGCGACCAGACGAAGTTGTAGCCGTAGCCGCGGTTCTCGGCGGCGTACTCGGTCTCGCCCCACGGCACCGACGGGCTGGCGATCCCCGCGCCGTCGTGGGCCTTGTCCTCGACGGCCGCCAGCGTCATCAGCGCGAACCGATACTGCGCCGCGAGGCCGGGGTCGCCGGCGACCGAGTCGGGAAGCTCACGGTCGGCGAGCCACGCGCGCCACGTCTGCGCGTACGCCGCCGCGGCGTCGTCGAACCCGCGAGCGAGCGCGCCCTCCGCCTCGCCGAGCGCGCCCGCCGTGTCCGAGTCCTCGGCGAACCCGAGCGCGACCGTGTCTCGCAGCGACTCGCCGCTGCCGACGAGACCGGCGAGCACGACGTTGCCGACCGCCTCGGGCGATTCCTCGACGCGCTCGCCGTCGCCGAACAGCGCGTCGGTGGCGTCGCCGTCGGCCGCGAGCGCGCTCGCCCAGTCGAACCCGTCGCCGCTCGCCAGCGCGAGCGCGGGGGCGAACGGATCGCCCTCGTCGTCGACGAGCTTCCCGGGGTCGCGGTCCGGGTCGTCCTTGCGCGCGAGGAGGTGCGCCCCCGCGTCGCCCGCGACCCGCTCGGCGCGGTCGTCGGTGCCGACGTTCGCGATGGTGGCGTCGACGAGAGCGTACACGTCGTACTCGCGGGACCCCTCGAACCGGACGTCGGCGAGGATCGCGGTGCCGTCGGTGTCGACCGCGTACTCGACGGTGAGCGTCCAGCCGTGGCCGTGGCCGTCGCCGGTCTCGCGGATCGTCTGGACGTACGCCAGCGCGTCGTCGGCCGCCGGCTCGGTCGTCCGCTCGATCGTCTCCGTCGCCGAGACGTGGCCCGTCTCGGCGAAGGTCCGTATCGCGTACTCGGAGTCGGGATCGGCCACGAGGAAGTCGAACGTCCGGACGTTCATCACGTCGATCCGGGGGAACCGCGCCTCGGTGAGGGCCCCCTCGGTGAGCGTGAACCACACCGGGACCGGATCGTCGGCGTCGTAGTCGGCGGGCGTACCGACGCCGAACTTGCGGCCCGTGGTCCAGTGCGGCGCCGCCTCCGGGCCGGTCTCGCGGTCGTGCGGGACCGGGAGTTCGCCGCGGCTCGCCAGCGTCACCGTGGCGTCGATGCGGAGGGCGTGGGACCACGCGATCGGCGTCGCGCTGTCGAGGTCCCCGTCGTCGAACACCTGCTCCGCGAACAGCCCGGCCTCGTTGACGAAGGGACCGTCCGGCTCGCAGAGGGCGTAGAGGTCGCGCGCGTCGGCGAACAGCGGCTCCGCGGTCCCGCCGCGGTCCTCGACGACGCCCGCGAGCGTCGCCGCCGCGGTCGCGCCCCACAGCGTCGCGATCGACCACACCTTCGCGGCGCCCTGCTCGGCGGTGCGCCAGTCGTCGCCGGTGAACCGCACGAGCCCCTCCACAGCGGACGTCTCGCGCCGGAGCGCGTCGATCGACTGCCGGACGTGGGTGTTGACGCGGTCGAGGAAGCGGTCGAACTCGCTCGCCGCGACGGTGTCGACCGAGCCGGAGCCGTCGGTGGCCGCGGCGTCGTCGGGCGCGTCGTCGTCGGCCGCCGGCGTCTCGTCGAGCAGGGCGGCGTACTCGGCGGCCGCGGTCGCGAGCGCGAAGGTGCTGGCGTCGGCGCGGCTGTCTTGGTCCTCCTCGCTCGCGCGCTGGAGGAACCGCTCCGTGTCGGGGTGCCAGCGCGCGTCGAGCCCGGAGAGCGCGGTGTCAGCGGCGTCGGCCGCGTCGGCCCGGAGTGCCTCGTCGACCGGCGCGCGCGCCACCGCGGCGAACGCCCGGAGGTACTCGGCGCCGGTGTGGGTGAACCGGCCGAGCGCGTTCTCCCAGCAGTTCTGACAGCGGCGGGGGAGCCCGTCGTCCTCGGTCGTCTCGAAGAGGAAGTCGACGGCGTCGGCGATCGTCTCGTCGATCCGGTCGCGCCACTCTTCGGGGAGGTCGGCCTCGCGGCGGAGGGTCGCGAGGAACGCGACGACCGTGGCGGGCTGGTCGAGCTGATCGTTCGGGCCGGGGGTCGCGTTCGCGCCCTCGATCCGGGCGTTCGCCCAGCCGGGGGCCACCTTCCCGGAGTCGGCCCACACGCGGTGGGGCCACGAGCCGTCGGCGTCCTGCGTCCGACAGAAGAAGCTCGCGGCCGCGAGCAGCTCCTCGTCGGCGTCGAGGCCGAGCTCCTCGCTCGCGTCGAGCAGCGCGGTCGAGACGGTCGCCTCGTCGCGGAACCACGTGTAGCCGTAGCCGCCGGAGGTGGAGTAAAACGGGTCGAACTCGGGGGCGGCGATCCGGCCCCCGGACTCCGCGGTGAGCAGGTCGAGCGCGCGGAGGTCGCTCGCGATCACCGACCGTCGCGGGGCGTCGGCGGGCACGTCCGGTCCGCGCCCGTCCGCGGCCTCGCGGAGGTCGTCCGCGTCGGGGTACGCGGTGGCGATGTTCGAGACCGTCTCGATGCGGCGCTGGCGGTCGACCCCGTCGGTGAGCGCGTCCTTCGCGTCGTCGCCGGTGTCGCGGGCGGCCCGGCGGTCGACGACCGCTCGCCCGGCGAGCGTGACGCGCTCCGTGCGGCCGTCGCGCTCGAAGGGGGCGCGGACGACCACGTCGGGAGTGAGCCGCGAGTCCTCTCGTCGGTCGATCTCGCCGCGGTGCGGGAAGCCGTCGTCGGCCTCGCCGAGCAGCTCCGGAATCGTCCGCAGGCGCTGGCCGTGGGCGTTCGAGAGCCCGGTCGAGGCGGTGAGGAAGTCGTGCTCGGTGCGGTGGTACACCTCGACGACGCCGCCGTCCTCGGGGCCGGCCCCGTCGTGGACCATGTTACCGACGCGGCCCTCGACCATGTCCGGCGAGAACGCGTAGGCGGCGACGATCTCGGCGTCGGCGGGCGGTGATCCCCGGAGTTCGACGTGCGTGAGGTGCGTGTCGCTCACGACGAGGTCGAACTGGTGGATGGTGTAGCGGCCGGCGTCGTACTCCGTCTCGACGAGCGGCGTGTCGCCGTCGTAGTGCTGGCGGGTCGTCTCGAGGTCGTCGAACCAGCGGACCCCGCGCCCGGCGGTGATCCCCATCCGCAGGCGGTCGGCCCCGCCGACCTCGGAGAGGGAGTACGAACAGTCGTGGACGGTCCCGTCCGGTCCGACGTGGACCAGTCGGCCGTCGTCGCCGGTGAACGCGCCGGCGGTCATCGAGTGTTCCGCCGGGTAGCGCTCCCCGCGCCGACGTTCGTGCTCCGTAAGGGCGGTACGCAGTCGCATACCCGCTCTGCGACTGCCGGAGTAAAAGCCTTGACGACCGCGGCCGGTATCCGAACGGACGCTGCGCGACGCAGATCTCACCGAAACAAGAGCAACACCGAAGGCCCCGGGCGTTAATTGGCGTCACATGCACCACCCCGGACCCCCGCGCTTCCTCGCGACCGGCGAGCAGACCGAACTGGCTCCGCGAGACCCGAACCCCGACGCGACGTACGCCTGGCGCGTCGCCGACGCCCCGCCCGGCAGCGAGGCGACTGTCGGCGACGACGCCGTAACGGCGTTCACGCCCGACGTTCCGGGCCGTTACCTGCTCGGGCTCGACGCGCCGGACGGCGACCACCTGCTCACGGTCCGCGCGTTCCCCGCGAGCTACGAGGGCGTCGACGTCGCCGGCGGCAGCGGGACCGCGATACGGGACCGCGACGCGGACGACGCGCCGGTGGACTACGCCGCGCGGGAGCGGCACGAGGGCGTGGGTCGGCCGCGGGTCAGGGTGGACGCGAGCGTCGCGTTCGGCGGCGACGCCGAGTCGACCGGCGGCGAGACCGGAGGGGAGGAGACGCGCGCGGGCGCCGGAGAGGCGGTGTTCACCGCGACGCCGACGCCGAACGCGGAGTCCGCGTTCGACGCTGACGACCTCTCGGTGACCTTCGTCGTCGACGACCGGGACGTCGAGACCGCGGTGGCCGACGGCCGCACGAGCCCGCGAGACGCGCTCCGGGTGAGCGACGGCGGCCGCGAACTCCGCGTCCCCCTCGACGCGGTTCCTGACCGCCTCCGCGTTCACGCCGTCGCGGTCGCGCGGGACTCGGGAGAGGATCCGCGCGTGAGCGTCGCCGACGCGGCCGCGGTCGAGCGCGCCGGGGACGGTCCGCCGGGAGCGACCGACGCCGGCGGCGAGGCCGTGCTGACCCCTGACGCGCCCGACTTCGAGACGCTCCGACTCAACGACCCGCCGGCGTGGACTCGCAGCGCCTCCGTCTACGAGGTGTTCGTCCGCACCTTCGCGGACGCCGACGAGGGCGCGGCGTTCGACGCCATCGCGGAGCGGATCCCCCGGATCGCGGAGCTCGGCGCCGACACGCTCTGGCTCACGCCGGTCCTCGGGCATGACGGGAAGCCACACGGCTACAACATCGTCGACTTCTTCGACACCGCCGACGACCTCGGCGAGCGCGAGGACTTCGAAGCGCTCGTCGAGACGGCCCACGACCACGGGATGCGCGTGCTGTTCGACTTCGTCGCCAACCACACGGCCCGCGACCACGAGTGGTTCCGCGACGCCTACCAGAATCCGGAGTCGCCGTACCGCGACCGCTACGAGTGGCAGGAGTCCGGCGAGCCGGGGACCTACTTCGACTGGGAGCTTATCGCGAACCTGAACCACGCGAACCTCGACGTGCGGCGGTTCCTCCTCGACGTGATCGACGAGTGGGCCCCGCTGGTCGACGGGTTCCGCTGCGACATGGCGTGGGCGGTCCCGGACTCCTTCTGGCGCGAACTCCGCGACCGCGTGAAGGACATCGACCGCGAGTTCCTCCTGATGGACGAGACGATCCCGTACATCCCCGGCTTCCACGAGGGGATGTTCGACGTCCACTTCGACGCGACGCTGTACTTCCAGCTCCGCCAGGTCGGTCGCGGCGCGGAACCCGCTTCGAGCGTCCTCGACGCGGTCGACCAGCGCGCGGAGATCGGGTTCCCGGACCACGCCGAGTTCCTCCAGTACATCGAGAACCACGACGAGACGCGCTACCGCGTCGAGTGCGGCGATGCCGCCGCGGCGGCCGCGGGCGCGGCGATCATGACGCTGCCCGGCGTCCCAATGGTGTACGCCGGCCAGGAGATCGGTCAGCGCGGCCGGCGCGACGCGATCGCGTGGGACCACGCGCGCGAGGAGGTCCGCGACCGCTACGAGCGACTGCTCGCGACCCGACGGGACCACCCGGCGCTCGGGCCGGAGGGCGACGTGTCGCGCGTCGGCTACCACGTCGCGAGCGGCGACCTCTCCGAGCGGCCGATCGTCGCGAGCGGCGACGTCCACCCGGACGACGTGGTCGCGTTCCGCCGGCACGACGGCGACGAGGACCTGATCGTCGTTCTCAACTTCGCGCCCGCGGACGCGAGCGTCGCGATCGATGTCGCTCACGGCGAGCGCGACCTGGTCACGGGCGAGCGGTGCGTGGTCGAAGACGGCGAGGGCACCGAGCGGGTCCGCGTCGATGACGTGGCGGTGGTGCCGGTCGCAGAGGAGTGAACGGCGGGCCGGAGAGTGGCCGTCCGGTCGCGGACGAGTGAGCGGCCAGTCGTGACGATCTCCGCCGCCGCGACGCGATCCCCGGACGCAACGTTTGAAGTCAGTGGGGGGCGCAGGGTGGCCTATGCGATTCGACCGCTCCGACGGCGTCTTCTGTCACGTCACCTCGCTACCGGGGGCGTACGGGATCGGCGACCTCGGCGAGGGCGCGCGCGACTTCCTCTCGTTCCTCGGCGACGCCGACGTCGACCACTGGCAGATCTGTCCGATCGGGCCGACGCTCTCCGTGGCCGGGGAGTCGCCGTACCAGTCGCCGTCCGCGTTCGCCGGCAACCCGCTGTTCGTCGACCCCGAGGGGCTCGTCGACGACGGCTGGCTCGACGAGGGGGACCTGCGGCCGGTCCCCGACTTCCCGACCGACCGCGTCGACTACGACGCGGTCCGCGAGTACAAGCTCCCGCTGTTGCGGACCGCGTTCGAGCAGTTCGAGGAGCGGGCGACCGAGGAGGACCGCGCCGCGCTGGGCGCGTTTCGTGAGCGCGAGCCGTGGCTGGCCGACTACGCGCTGTTCAGGGCGCTCTCCGACGCCCGCCCTGAGGACGTGTGGACGGAGTGGCCCGCGCCGCTGCGCACGCGAGACCCGGACGCGCTGGCCGAGGCGCGCGAGGAATACGCCGCGGAGGTCCGGTTCCGCGCGTTCGTCCAGTGGACGTTCGACCGCCAGTGGCACGACCTGCGCGCGGTCGCCGCCGATGAGGGCGTATCGATCGTCGGCGACGTGCCCATCTACGTCGCGCTCGACTCCGCCGACGTGTGGGCGAGCCCGGAAGCGTTCCGGCTCGACGAGGGGAACCGTCCGACTGCGGTCGCGGGCGTGCCGCCGAACGCCGGCGATTCCGGCCAACGGTGGGGGAACCCGCTGTACGACTGGGAGCGGCTCGCCGAGTCGGGGTACGACTGGTGGCTCGACCGGTTCCGTCGGCTGTTCGACCTCGCGGACGTGGCGCGGCTCGACCACTTCCTCGGCTTCGTGAAGTACTGGGCGATCCCCGCCGACAGCGACGACCCCGCGGACGGCGAGTGGCGCGACGGGCCGGGCCGCGACCTGTTCGAGGCCGTCGAGCGCGAGCTCGGCGCGGCTCCGTTCATCGCCGAGGACCTCGGCTTCGAGGACCCGGCGATGGACGAGCTGATGGCCGAGTTCGGCTTCCCGGGGATGCGCGTCCCGCAGTACGCCGACTGGTGCGCGGAGGGGAACGAGTACCAGCCGATGCACTACGGCGAGGGGGTCGTCGGCTACACCTCGACGCACGACACCGACATGTGGGCCGGCTACTTCGAGGACCTCCCCGCCGAGCAGCGCGACTGCTTCCGGTACAACGTCGGGAGCGACCCCGACGAGCCGCCCGAGTGGGCGATCATCGACGAGGTGTGGAGTTCGGACGCGATCCTCGCCGTGGCGACGATTCAGGACCTGCTCGGGCTCGGCAGCGAGTCCCGGTTCAACGAGCCCGGGACGCTGGACGGCAACTGGGAGTGGCGCGTCGCCCGCGACGACCTCGACGACGCGATCGCGGACCGGCTGTGGGAGCTGGCCGGGAAGCACGTGCGCTAGCGCCGTGACGGGCGCCCTCCCCGACTCGCCACTCGTCCACGTCCTCGTGATCGCCGCGGCGACCGCGTTCATCTGGCTCGGGAGCGGCTGGTTGGAGGAGGCCGCCGAGACGCTGTCCGGGTACTACGGGCTCCCGGAGGTGGTTCAAGGGTCGATCGTCGTCGCGGTCGGATCGAGCTTCCCGGAGCTCGTGAGCGTGCTGGTCACCGCTCTCACCGGCGTCTTCGACATGGGCGTGGGCGCGCTCGTCGGGTCGGCCATCTTCAACGTTCTCGTGATTCCCGCGGCCGCCGGACTCGGAGGCGAGGACGAGCTGGAAGCCAACCGGGCGATCGTGTACAAGGAGGCGCAGTTCTACATGCTGGCGGTCTCCGCGCTGGTCGTGACGTTCGCGCTCGCGGTCATCTACTTCCCGGTGTCGACGGACCCGATCGTCGGGACGTTGCCGCGCTCGCTCGCGGTCATCCCGCTCGCGCTGTACGGTCTCTACCTCTTCATCCAGTATCAGGACGTCGACGACGCGGCGATGGACCGCGTGCGCGAGGGGATCGACATTCGGCGCGAGTGGGCGAAGCTCGGCGGCGGGCTCGCGGTCATCGTCGTCACCGTCGAGCGGCTCGTGGCGTCGGTGGAGTCGCTCGGCGTCACTTTCGGAGTCCCGGAGTTCCTCGCCGGCGTCACGGTCGTCGCGGCAGCGACGAGCCTCCCGGACACGCTGGTCAGCGTCCGGACGGCGCGCGAGAACCGGGGGACGACGAGCCTCGGAAACGTCCTCGGATCGAACACGTTCGACCTGCTCGTCGCTATCCCGCTCGGCGTGCTGATCGTCGGCGAGGTCGCCGTCAACTTCTCGACGGCGGTGCCGATGCTCGGCGTGTTGACGGTCGCGACCGTCCTGCTGTTCGTGACGCTCCGGACGAGCCTCGCGCTCAACGAGCGCGAGTCGTACGCGCTGCTCGCGGCCTACGGGCTGTTCGTCGCGTGGGTCGTCGCCGAGAGCGTCGGCGTGACGAGCGTGCTCAAGGGCGTGTGAGTCCTCCGGCGGGATCGGCGCCGGGAACCACTCGTCGGCCCCGGTGCGTGAGACGGCGGCTCAGTAGGAGTCCCGCCCGATGATGAGGTACAGCAGGATCCCGAGCAGCGGCGCGAAGAACACGACGAGCGCCCACAGGATCGGCGGGTGCTCGCTGCGGCTCTGCGCGTCAGAGTACGTCCACACGATCATCGCGAGGTGGACGACGAGGAACCCGAGACTGACTAAGAGGGCGATACCGGCCGCCGCGCCTTGGAGGAGCAACGGGGACATGTCGGCTGACACCACGACGCCGCGCGCAAAGTGTCTTCGGGATCGGAAGGCGCTCCCGGCGAAACGGCTATGCGTGACGGATGTGAACGGTACGCATGGTCGGTGTCGTGCGCGCAGCGGGTGCCACGACCGAGCTCTGCTGCGGCCTCGCGCTGCTCGCGCTGTCGCGGACCGACACCGAGGGGGTTCCGGCGGCACCGTTCGCGACCGGCTTCGCGGTCGGCTACCTCTACCGTCACGCGCGGGCGACCGCGGGCTGTCGGCGGTTCCGCGGCGGCCCGGCACGAAGCCTCGGGATCGCGCTGGCGTGGGCGGCGCTCGGCGTCGCCGCCGAGCGGTCGATCGACGGGAAGGCGGCGAGCCGCGCGTTCGCGGCCGGACTCGGGCTGGGCTCGGCCGGCTACTGGCTCGCGCGGCGCGGGGAGTGAAGGCCACTCGGGAGGTGACCGCCCAGACACCCGCCTCGACGCGACCGCCGGGGTCGCGTTAAGTTTGGCGTGAATTGTGGTAGACGGCGAGGGCTTCGAGCCAATTTTGAGCTGTCTCTAACGCGACATTGCTGAAACTATTCGCAAACGATGATGTTCGTCGTTCTATTTCCCAAAAGACACGTTCGATGGCATTCCGATTTCCATGTCGAATGACTTGAAATCGATAGCCGTCGTCAGCGAGAACAGATCCGAGATAGTCTGCGTCATCGACGAGAAATTCCACGTTATCGAGCTGGTAACGCCGGTGGAGCTCGGTGAGAAACCATCGCGTCGTCTGTTTATTTGCGGTCGGATAGAGACTCACGTGAAGGATCTCGTTCGTCTGTGGATCAACCGCGCCGTACAGCCAGAACTTCTGGCCGTGGAGGCGGATCATCTTTTCGTCAACCGCGAGTTGATCCTCTGAGACGGTCGAGATCGGCTGTAGATCGGCTTTATGAACCCAGTTATGGATCGCGACGTGGCTCCGAACGATCCCAAACCTTTCGAGATGCTTACTTACCTCACGAAGTGACATACCGGCCAAGTGACAGCGGATCCCTACTTCAATCGCCCATCGCGGCGTTCGATCTCGCTCCACAAACGACAAGTCAATCCACGCGATACGTTCGCTGAGGCGCTCGGTTTCGGCCATAGACACTCTGAAGTCGAGCGCCTCATCCTCTAACTTAACGCGACCACCGCCGGAGCCCGAACCGTTTTGATCGCGGAGCGCCCGGCTCAGGTATGACGCTCCCAGTCGACGCGGACCGGCTCCGCGCGGACATCGAGGCGAATGCGGCGTTCGGCCGCGTCGAAACGGGCGATCCGGACGCGCACGCGCGAACGAATCGCACTGGATCCGAGGCGAACCGTCGCGCCAGGGACCGGCTGGTCGAACGGCTTCGAGCCGCCGGTCTCGACGTCGCGGTCGACGCGGTCGGAAACGTCCTCGGGACGTGGGTCCCGACGAGCGCCGATCCCGAGGCGGCTCCGGTCGTTTCGGGGAGCCACCTCGACAGCGTGCCGGAGGGCGGGATCTTCGACGGCCCGCTCGGGGTGTACGCCGCGTTGGAGGCGGTCCGCGCGATGCGCGACGCAGGGGCCGAGCCGGACCGACCGGTCGCCGTCGTCAGCTTCACCGAGGAGGAGGGAGGCAGCTTCGGCAACGGGCTCCTCGGTTCGTCAGTCGCGACCAGCGAGACGGCGCTCGACGACGCGCTCGCGCTGTCGAACGCTGGCGGAGAGACGCTCGGCGAGGCGCTCGACCGGATCGGCTACCGCGGGGGCGACGCCGTCGACGCCGCCACGCCGACCGACGACGACGGCGACCCGACGACGCTCGATCCCGCGTCGTGGGCGGCGTTCTACGAGCTCCACATCGAGCAGGACACGACGCTGGAGGAAGCGGGCGCGGCGGTCGGCGTCGTGACGACGATCACCGGGATCACCCACTGCGAAGCGACGATCGAAGGCGAGGCGAACCACGCGGGCGCGACTCCGATGGACGAGCGGACCGACGCGCTCGCGGCCGCGAGCGAGTTCGTGTTGGACGTCGAGGCCGCCGCGAACGAGGTCGTGGCGTCCTCGTCGCCCTCGGCGGTGGGCACCGTCGGGTCGCTGTCGGTCGCGCCGAACGCGACGAACGTGGTTCCCGGCCGCGTCGAGGCCGGCGTGGATATCCGCGACGTCGAGGCCGGATCCATGGAGGCGATCGTCGAGGCCGCGCGCGACTCGCTCGCGCGGCTGGAGCGCGAGCGGGGCGTCGAGACCGCGTTCGAGCGACCGTTCGACGTTGCGCCCACGCCGATGAGCGACCGGCTCCGCGGGGCCGCGCACGGCGCCGCCGACGCCGCCGGGCGGGAGGCGATCGACCTCCACTCGGGCGCGGCGCACGACGCGATGCGGGTCGCGCGCGTCACGGACGCGTCGCTGCTGTTCGCTCCGTCCCGCGACGGGATTTCGCACAACCCCCGAGAGTGGACCGACTGGGACGACTGCGCCGCGGCGACCGAGGTGCTGGCGGGCGCGCTCGCGCGCGCCGCGGTCGACGAGCGGTGACGGTCGACGGTGCGAGCGAGGTCGGCGCTGTACCCGGTGGCCTCTCAGGCACACGGACCTCGGGTGGGGCGCCGACCGACCCCTTGAGTCGAGGACCGGCCTCGCTGCGTGGGGGCGGTCACTGAGAGTGAAGTATAAATACGGTCGCACGACTCCGCTCCGGGACATCACCGATCGCGGATAGGACGAGGTCGAGGTCACATATCCGCGTACACCGACGTATGAAGCCGCTTCCGGTCGCAACGCCGCGCTCAATTATAGATATATTTATATACTTTCGCGACTAACTATACGTTAACGAGCTGGCGATTCGCGGACCTCGCTGTATTTTCGTCGGGGGATCGTCGGAGCACACCCATGACAGAGACACATACCTACAGCGACGGCGGCACGGAACGGGAAGGACGGGCGGACTCCGCGGACGCGTCCGCGGGCGGCGAGCGCACGCGAACGAGGGCGTCGGAGTCGGCGGCCGTCGCGGAGCCGACGGAGAGCGAGCGCGAGCGCACCACGACCTGCCCCGAGTGCGGCGGTCGGCTCGCGACCGACACGGAGCACGGCGAGACGGTGTGTGACGACTGCGGGCTCGTCGTCGAGGCGGACTCGGTCGACCGCGGGCCGGAGTGGCGCGCGTTCAACTCGAACGAGCGGGACAGCAAGTCGCGGGTCGGCGCTCCGACGACGAACATGATGCACGACAAGGGGCTCTCGACGAACATCGGCTGGCAGGATAAGGACGCCTACGGCAAGTCGCTCTCGGGCCGACAGCGACGCCGCATGCAACGGCTGCGGACGTGGAACGAGCGGTTCCGCACCCGCGACTCCAAGGAGCGCAACCTCAAGCAGGCGCTCGGCGAGATCGACCGCATGGCCAGCGCCCTCGGCCTCCCCGACAACGTCCGCGAGACCGCGAGCGTCATCTACCGCCGCGCGCTCGACGAGGACCTGCTTCCCGGCCGCTCCATCGAGGGCGTCGCGACGGCCTCGCTGTACGCCGCAGCCCGGCAGGTGGGGAACCCGCGGAGCCTCGACGAGTTCACGACGGTCTCCCGCGTCGAGAAGATGGAGCTCACGCGGACGTACCGGTACGTCATCCGCGAGCTCGGACTGCGCGTCCAGCCGGCGGACCCGACGAGCTACGTCCCGCGGTTCGTCTCGCGGCTCGGCCTCTCGGAGGAGACGGAGCGGCGCGCACGCGAACTGCTCGACGACGCCGCGAACGCCGGGATCACGAGCGGTAAGTCGCCGGTCGGACTGGCCGCCGCCGCCGTCTACGCCGCCGCGCTCCTGTCGAACGAGAAGGTGACGCAGAGTCAGGTCTCGGAGGTCGCCGACATCAGCGAGGTCACCATCCGGAATCGATACAAGGAGCTCCTCGACGCGAGCGGCGCCGCGAGCGCCTGAGGCGCCGTCAGGAACTCGGTTCGATGTCGGTCTCGTCGGGCTCGACACTCGACCCCCGATCGCCACCCACGTTTTTAACGCGGCCGACTGTACAGGGTGACATGGTTGATGCGTTCGTCAGACTCGTCTGTCCGGAGTGCGGCAAGGAGTGGCAGGACAACCCGGCCGAACTTCAGGACCTGCGGTCTAACTTCAGTTGTCCGGCGTGTCACGCGACGCGGCGCCTGACCGAGTTCATGCGAACCGAGCGCGACCTCGAAGCCGTCAGACAGTTCCAGTAGCGCCGTGCCGCGTCGGGGGCTCGACCACCCCTGAGACCGGAGCCCCGACCGCACACGGTCGGCGTCTCGCGAACGACTTTTTGATCGTCGTCGACCTCGGGTAGCGACGGATCGCGGGAAACGATCCTGAACGATCTATCGAGAACCCACTTCTCCGCGTTGCTACTCGCGAAATACGCGGATAGTGTGGTAACGTTACTCAAGATAATAATATAAACCTCCGGTAGCAAAGGACTGGTACTCATGAAGAAGCAGGAGCTCATCCACCTTCACGGTCTCCTCGCGGAGGTACGAAAACAGTGCGAGTTCTGGGACGACGACGTTGACCTCGAAGCCTACGAGGAACTGGGCGTGAAACCGACGTCGATCCACAAATCGAAGACCGACCACAAGGCGGCCGTTTTCAAGCTGACAGAGGGAATCACTGAGCCGATGGAGTCGTCCGAATCGGAGCCGCTGGCCCCGACGGCCGACTGAGACGTTTACCGCGTACCGCTCCTCGCCGACCGCACCAAACGCCGACCAGCGTCGCGGCCGCTCCCGTCGAGAGCCGGCAGCACGGAGGCGACCGGCTCAGAACTCCTCGTGCTCCTCGCCGCCGCTGAGTGCCGATCCGTCGCTGCGGCTCGACTCCTCGTCGCCCGACGCTGACTTCCCTGTCGCGGTCGACGCGTCGTCGGCGCGGTCGCTCTCTTCGGGACCGATCTCGGTGACGGTAAGGACCTTCAGCGGGATGTTGCGGAGTCGCTTCCCGATCTCCTTTCGCGCGACGCGGCTGGCGTGTTCGCCGCGGTCGACGTTGAACACGTCCATCCGGAGCTCCAAGGCGACGAGCGCCTCGTCGGCCGCGACGAACGCCGGATCGAGCGGTTCGCCGCTCGGCGACGTCCGGGTCCCGGTGTCGATCTCGACGTAGTTGAGGTCCGGGTTGAGCATCTCACCGGTCTTCGAGATGGCGATCCGGACCGCCTCGTCGGCGGTCTCCACGTCGTACACCGGGACCGCGGCCTCGACGACGACTCGACAGTCCATCACGATTGTGCGTACCACGCGAACGAGTATCAAACTTCGGCCGCGCCGGACTCCGGGCGCCGCGCCGGTCACTCGCCGCCGGCGCGGAGGTAGTAGAACACGTACGTCTGGGCGTAGCCGGCGAACTCGCCCCCGAAGCGCTCGCGGATCGCGCGGGAAGTCGCGGCGTAGCTCCCGCGGTCGCAGTCGGGGTAATACTCCTCGATGGTGGTGCGGATCCACGTGTCCAACGGCACCGCCTCCAGGAATCCCAGCGAGAACAGCAGTACGCAGTCGGCGACCTTGTCACCGACGCCGACGAACCGCGTGAGCGACTCGCGGGCCTCTTCGTAGGGGAGATCGGCCGCTTCCGAGAGGTCGGCCTCGCCCGTCGCGACCATCTCCGCGGTCCGCTGGACGTACGGCGCGCGGTAGCCCAAGGAGAGATCACGCAGTTCGTCCTCCGTCCGCGCCGCCAGCTGCTCGGGCGTCGGGAACGCCCGATACGTCTCGTCGTCGAGTCGAACTGCGTCCCCGTACGTCTCTCGGAGCCGGCGCTGCATCCCGTGGATCCGGGCGACCCGCATCTGGGCCGAACAGATGAACGAGATCAGACACGGGAAGACCGGGTCGCGGGTCAGTCGCATTCCCTCGTAGGCGTCGTACGCGCGCTCCAGCAGGGGCAGATCTGGCGTGGCGTCGAGGATCGCGTTGAGGTCGTCGTCGAGCCGGAGCAGGTGCGTCAACAGCGGCTCGACGTCCGTCGACGCCTCCCAGCGGAGGGTGCCGTCGTGGACGCCCCCCTCCTGTCGGACCCGCACCGCGACGCGCTCGTCGGTCACCCCGGGGATCGGATCGACGACGGTCTCGTACCACGCGTCGCCGCCGTGCGCGTGAAGTTCGTCATACGTGTCGCCGTCGGACCGGTTCCAGAGGTAACTCTGGCCGCTTTCGAGGGTCGCCTGAAGATCGAACGGTCCAGCCAGATCGCCGACGTCGATCGCCCCGCGTTCCATCGTATTCGATCAGCGCGCGCGCAGGCATGCGAGTTTCGGTCGCGGCCCGCCGTGGACGGCTTTTTGTCCGACCGCACCGTACCGAACGTATGCCGACGTACAGGCGGACGATTCGGGTGCCCGCTCCGGTCGAAGACGTGTGGGCGTTCCACTCCACGGTCGACGGACTGCGCGAACTCACCCCCGACTGGATGCGCCTCCACATCGACGGCGTGGAGGGACCGGACGGCGAGTCCGATCCGGGGGTTCTCGTCGCCGGATCGGCGATCGAGATGTCGGTCCGACCGTTCGGAGCGGGCCCGCGCCAGCGGTGGACTTCACGCATCGTCGAGCGCGACCCCGACGGGGAGACCCCGCCCGAGCGCTCCGCGCGGTTCGTCGACGAGATGGAGGACGGACCGTTCCGACGGTGGCAGCACACCCACGCGTTCTACGCCGACGGGGACGAGACACTGCTCGTCGATACGGTCGCGTATCGACTGCCGCTCGGCCCGCTCGGCGACTTCGTCGGACCCGCGGCGAAAATCGGGTTCGAGGGCATGTTCCGAGACCGTCACCGGCGCACCGTCGACCGGTTCTCCGACGCATAACGGCGTCACGGAGCCGCCGCCGACACCGAGCGAATCCGCTACGCCGACGCGACCTGCGTCGCGCTCGCGCCGAACGTGAGCTCGAAGACCGCGCCGTCGTCGTTTCGGGCCTTGATGTCCCACTCGTGGGCCTCCACGATCCGGTCGACGATCGCCAGCCCGATCCCTGAGCTGTCGGCGGACGAGACGCCGGAGTCGAAGACCGTGTCGGCGAGCTCGACCGGTATCCCCGGACCGTCGTCCGCGACGTACATCCCGCGGCGGCCGTCCTCCGTGGTGAGCGGGCCGATCTCTATCGCCACATCCCGGCCCGCGTGATCGATCGCGTTCCGGAAGAGGTTCTCCAGCGCCTGCCGGAGTCGTCCCGGGTCGGCCTCGACCTGACCGACCTCATCCGCGATAGTGAGCGTCGCCTCGGGCGACCGGACGGACGCCCACGCGTCTTTCGCGACGGCCTCGATCGGAACCGACTCCGTCTCGCCGATCGCCTCCCCGCGCCGCGCGAGCATGAGCAGATCGTCGATCAGCGTTTCCATGCGGTCGACCGCGCCGCTCATGGCATCGTATCGCGACGGCGTCAGCTCGTCCTCGGAGAGCGACAGGTACCCCGAGAGCACGTTCAGCGGATTCCGGAGATCGTGTGAGACGACCGCACTGAACTGCTCGAGCTGTTCCGCCTGTCGGCGGAGCGCCGCCCGACGGTCGTTGCGCGCGATCGTGTGCGCGACCAGATCCCCGAGAGTACGGTACAGGTCGACCTCGTCGTCGGTCCACGTCCGGTAGTCGTCGGACTCGAAAGCGACGATTCCGCTCAGCTCCCAGTCGACGACGAGCGGTACGTGAACCGTCGCCGGCGGACCCGCCTCGTCAGTGTCAGCGGTCGAGACGTCTTCACCGCGCGGAGGAGCCGCCCCCCGAGCGACGTTGCCGAACGTCGACAGCTGGTCGGGGTCCGGGAAGTCATCGAACCGCCTCGGGGCGGGGTCGAAGCCATCGGGACACCAGCTGTACGCCGGCACGAACTGCCCGTCCTCCTCTCGATAACAGATTATCCGGTCGAGCTCGGCGTGCTCGCCGACGTTCTCCATCGTCCACTCGATCTTCGTTCCGACCTCGTCGGTGCGGGTGCTCATCAGCGTCGTCCCGGCGTCGAGCAAGACCTCAGAGAGGCGAGCGACATCGTCGGTTCCGAGCTGGACGCGGTCGGGCTCTAACAGTCCCGCGAGGCGTTCGGCGAGCGACCGGACGGCGTCGCTCTCGTCGGGGGACAGCGCCCAGTCGTCGACGGTGACCACGTCGTCAACGCCGGCCGCCAGCAGGGCGCGCATCGTCTCCGTCGTCGCGTCCTCGACGAGCGCGATCACCGGCACGTTCGACGGGAGCGCCGCGAGCCGCTCCGTTACCGCGTCGTCGGCCGCCGCCGCGGCGGTGACGACGACACCGCAGGTGTCGTTCAGCGGGCCCTCGTCGTCGCGTTCCTGACCCAGATCGGCCGGGGCGAACGTCCGAACCGTCGGTCCGTCGGGCCCCTTCCAAGCGGCGGCGACCGCGCGCGTTACGCGGTCGCTCGCGCGGGCATTGTCTCCTACAAACGCGACGACCGTTCGCCGGTCCATATCTTAATCAACCGGCCAGACGGTTTCAACGTTTACCCCAAAATATCGACGCTGAAAATGCTGTCACCGGTCAGCGGCCGCCGTGACGTATATCCCCAAGAGAACGACGCACCCGCCGACGACCGTCGCCGGCGTCGGAGTCTCCGACAGGAACGCGACGGCGAGCAGCGTCGCCCCGACCGGTTCGCCGAGCAGCGAGACGGAGACGACGCTCGACTCGAGGTGTGCGAGCGCCCAGTTGAGAACGGTGTGGCCGAGTAGCCCCGGACCGGCCGCGAGGCCGACGAACAGGAGCCATTCCCGAGGCGGGTATCCCGTAAGCGGATGTCCCGCCGCGAGGACGAACGAGAGCAAGACGAGCACGCAGACGCCGTACACGACCGTGACGTAGGGGACGAGCGAGATGCGTTGCCGCAGCGACCGCCCGGCCAACACGTAGCCCGCGGCGGCGACCGCCCCGGTCAACGCCAGCGCGTTTCCGTACAGCGGACGGGGGCCGACCGCCACGCCGCTGAGGAAGTCACCGAACGACATCGACACCATCCCGCCCACCGCGACGGCGATACCCGCCGCCATGCGGCGGGTAACGCGCTCGCGCAACAGCAGCCAGGCGCCGAGCGCGACGAACACCGGTTGCGCCTGAACGAGGGTCACGCTCGCGGCGACGCTCGTCCACCGGAGGCTCTCGAACCACGCGGCGAAGTGAACCGCGAGCGCGACCCCGGACAGGGCCGCGAACGCGAGATCGCGGGGCCGGATCCGCGCGAGATCCGCTCGATACCGCCACGCAGCGACCGCCCCCAGCGGCACCGTCGTGAACAACACCCGATAGAACGCGGCGACCGAACTCGGCGCCTCGCTCAGACGGACGAGGATGGCGCCCGCGCTCACGGCCGCGACCGCCGTCGCCAGCGCCGCCTTGGGTGACACCGCCGGGTTCGAGGTCATCGGGTTTCACGACGCTTCGAACGGCGACTGCTTACGGCTTTCGAGAGCCGATCGACCGATGCGGCACAGATTCTCCCGTGCTCCTCGGTCAGCGACCGACGCCGACGGTGATTTCACTCCGCGACGCGAACCGGCACACATGTGTGCGGACACGTTCGGCGTCGGCATCCGCGTCACCGAAACGGAACTGCGCGTCGTCGTCGGTGTTCCCTCAGATATCGACGCCGGATGGACCGACCCAGAAGCGTTCCAGTCGCTCATCGCGGAGGCCGTGTGGGAGCGGCTCGACCGACAAGCGACGCTGGAGGCCGTCGCCGCGCGGTACGACACGGGCGAGACCGCATCGCTCGGGAGCGTGACGCTGGAGCCGAACGGGACTGTGGTGAATGCCGACCTCGAACGCGTCGCGGAGGCGGACGCTCGGGACGGATCAAAAGAGTAGCGCGTCTACTGCGGTACGACCCCGCCTTCAGTCGTCTGAGACGCCCGTCGCGATCGCCGCACCGAGCGCCCACGTCCGTTTCGGCCGGTACGCGGTGAGATCGTACCGGGTCGGGCCGACGGTGTCTCCCCACGTTTCGAGCGCGCCGAGCGTGACCATCCCCGACAGCGTCGCCCCCAGCGTTCGCGGCGTCGTCTCCGGGTCCGCCAGCGCGGCGTGTACCTGCTTCGACTGCGGGTAGTTTCGGTCGCACATCTCGATGCCGCGTTTGGCCTCCACCCAGTGGCGACGGACGTACCCGAACGTCGTGGGATCCTCGCGGGAGAGCCGTTCGACCGCCGTCACCGCCTCCGCGTCGGGCCCGACGACGACATCGGCGCGGGCGCCGACTCGTGACAGCAACTCCACGGGGATCTCGAACGAGCACCCCATCGAAATCCGACCCACTCTCCCCACAAACCGCTCGAGGAGACAGTCCACGAACGCGACTGCCGAGTCGACGCCTTCCCGGGCGGCGACGGGCGCGAGGTCGTCGACCACCACATCGATCGCGCCATCGGGGACGCCGTCGAAGTGGTCGGCGACGGCGTCGAAAACCCGTTCGCTTTCCACGGTCCGGCCGAGGACCGTGTAAGCGAGGCCGTTGTTCGGTACGACCTGCGTCGACGCGGCGGTCCCGCTCCGAGCGATGGCGTTCACGTCCACTACCGCCTCTCTGTCGGGCGGTCTCGCTCGCGCTCGATCCCAGCCGCTCCGCCACCTTTCCACGTCGGTCCCAAACAGGACGGACACGACACGGTCCGAGTCGACTCCGTCGCGGACCGACGGCTGCTCGCCACAGAACAGCCGTACCGTGCCGTTCGGTCCGCCCATTACACTTGGGTTCAGCGACAGAACTGATAAACTTACTGACGAAACTATTAGTACTGATACGACTCGCGCCGAGACGATCACTGTCCGCGCATTCGGTGCGGCGGGCCGACGACCCGCTGCTGTCGATCGGATACCGGTACGAAGCGACCTCTCGCGCTGTCCGGCAGGCGATATCGGCGGTTTCTCGGACTGATCCGGAGCTGTCGCTGTGGAGCGTTTAATCCTAGCGGTCGCGCGTCAACGCCCTCGCTACTCGCTATACGTCAAAAAAGCCCACGGACGTAGTGTCCGTGGGCTGAGTGGGAGTATTCTCCCGGATGAGTGGGCAGGCGGCGACCCGTGGTTCCCAGAGGATCGCTCACTCCAGTACTTCACGGTACGCTGGTGGGC
>NZ_SGTV01000178.1:0-214 GCF_005435035.1 Halorubrum sp. SD690R
CAAACACCGCAGTTCATACGAGTAACGACGAGTATCTGAGTCGGTTTTACGACCGGTTAGCAAGCCGGAAGAACTCACAGAAAGCGATCGTGGCAGCAGCTCGGAAGATGCTGGTATCGATCTACCACATGCTTGATCGGGGAGAAGCGTACGATCCACCGGGTGTAACCGCATAGACGAGGGATCTGAGGGCCGCCGGTCCGGCGGCCCTCAG
>NZ_SGTV01000018.1:0-64640 GCF_005435035.1 Halorubrum sp. SD690R
CCTCACACCGCCCCCGCACCTCACACCTCCCCAGCCTCGTCGGTCGCCCTCCGCGCTGCTCCGGGCGACCGACTCCCTCGCGCGTGCTCCTCGTGGCCGCCGCTTCGCTCCGGCCGCTCACAGGCACGCGCCACCGCACGGCGCGTCTATTTACAAGTAGTCGCCGAGCAGGGGCTCAACGCGCTCCTTCGTCTCCTCGGGGATCGCCTCCGTCGGCGTGTTGACGGTGCCTTCGAGCGACGTGTGCGCGTCACACTCCAAGTCCTCTGGCAGGGTCCGCACGGCCTCCTCGACGGCGGCCTTGATCGCCGCCTGGTTCTGCTCGGCGTTCTCGAGCACCTCTTCGAGCGTCACCTCGCTGTCCGCCTTCCACACGTCGTAGTCGGTGACGCCGGCGATCGTCGCGTACGCGATCTCGGCCTCGCGGGCCAGCTTCGCCTCCGGGATCGCGGTCATGCCGACGAGATCCCAGCCTTGGCTCTTGTAGAACTCCGACTCCGCGCGCGTCGAGTACTGCGGCCCCTCGATACAGACGTAGGTGCCGCCCTTCACGACGTCCGTGCCGTCGTCCTCCTCGCCGCCAACGGCGGACTCGGCCGCCTCGGTGAGGTGGTCGACGAGCTCGGGGCTGTACGGGTCCGCGAACGGCTGGTGGACGACGACCCCGTCGCCGTAGAAGGAGAGGTCGCGGTGTTTCGTCCGGTCGTAGATCTGGTCGGGAACGACGAGCGTGCCGGGCGCTAACTCCTCCTTCAGGCTCCCCACCGCGTTCGACGCGAACACGTGGGTGACCCCCGCCTGCTTCAGGGCGTACATGTTGGCGCGGTACGGGAGGTCGGTCGGCGAGACGCCGTGGTTCGAGCCGTGGCGCGGGAGGAAGGCTACCTCGCGGCCCGTGTCGCCGAACTCGCCGATCGTCACCGCGTCGCTCGGCTCGCCGTACGGCGTGTCGAACGCGACCTCTCGCACGTCGTTGAGGGGGAGCGCCTCGTAGATGCCGCTGCCGCCGATGAATCCGATGGTTCCCATACCCCGAGTGCGCCCGCTCGCTACTTATAAGGAGTGAACGCGGTCGGCGGCCGCGGTCGACGGCCCGGCGCGTCGTCGACGGCTCCGCGGAGAACCCGTCTCACAGCAGCCAGCGCACCGCCGCGAGCGCCACCGCGCTCACGGCGAGGAGGTGGACGAGCACCGCGCCCACGGGCGCGGCGCCCACCGCACGCATGTCGTCGACCCGGATCGAGAGCCCGAGGCCGACGAACGCCAGCGCGAACAGCGCGTCCGACACGCGCCCGATCGACGCCAGCGCGGCCGGCGAGAGCAGCCCGCTGTTGGCGACCGCCGCCACGGCGAGGAAGCCGAGCAGGAACTTCGGGAACTCCGCCCACAGCCGCCGGACGCCGGGGTCGGCGGCCGACCGCGCCGCGTACGCCAGCGAGTACGCGACCGCGACGCCGCCAAGGAGCGAGTTGCGCGCCAGTTTCGTCACGGTCGCCCACTGCCCCGCCTCGGGCGAGTAGGCGAACCCGGCGGCCGCGACGGGGCCGGTCGAGAACATGCTCACGCCCGCCCAGACGCCGAACTGTCGACCGGTGAGGCCGAGCCACTCGCCCGCGAGCGGGAACGCGACGAGCGTCGCGGCGTCGAACAGCAGGATCGTCGCGGCCGCGAAGGTGATCGCGGTCCCGCGCGCGTCTAGCACCCGGCCGATTGCGACGACCGCGGAGACCCCGCAGATGCTCGCGCCGGCCGCCAACAGGGAGGACGTGGGCGACCCGATCCGGAAGAGCCCGCGCGCGACGACCTCCGCGAACAGGAGCCCGCCGGCGACGACCGCCACCACGAGCCCGAGGACGGTCGGTCCCGCGGCGAGGAACTCCTCGACCGCCACCGCCGCGCCGAGCAGCACGATGCCGGTCTCTAAGAACAGCTTGTCGGCGCTCACGCCCGGCTCCGCGATCTCGGGGATCCCGACGGTGTTGCCGAGCCCGACGCCGATCCCGACGGCGACGACGAGCGGCTGGAGGCCGGGGACCGCGTCCGCGACGAGCGTCGCGGCGACCGCGCCGCCCGCGAGCAGCGCGAGGCCGGGCAGGTACGCGCGGACCGCCTCGCCGATCCCCGTCACAGCGCCTGCCCGACGAGGTGCGCGGCGACGATCCCGAGCCCCAGCGCGAGCGCCTGCCAGCCGCGGTCGAGCGCGGTCCAGCGGTCGACGAGGCCGGCTCCGGTCGCCGGGCCGTCTGACGCGACCCCGTCGTCGCGGTTCGATGCCATGGCCCGAATCGGTCCGGCCGACACTTACTGGTGTCGCTCGCGCCGGTGACGGTCGAGCGCCGTCCCGTCGATGGCCTCGCAACCGCTGAACGGTCGGGGTCGCGGGCGCTACCGGACTGCGAGAGCGCTTACCGGTCGCGCGCCGCCCGGTACCGCTCGCGGATCGACGCGAACAGCTCCTCCCCGGCGTCGGTCCGGAGCCGCGGCTCGCTCGTCGCGAAGAACTCGTCGAGGTCGTCGTACTCGCGGAACGCATCGGGATCGCCGAGTTCCGGGTCGTACCGGTCGCCGCGCTCGTAACGCAGGGCTTGGAGGCAGGTGTCGAGCAGGTCGCACTCCTTGACGAGGACCGCCTCCGGCGAATTGCGGGCCTCGTACGCCTCCCACGCGTCTCGCACGCGCTCCGGGAGCGGGCCGGCGAGGTCGCGCATGGCCTCTCGCTCGGCGGCGACCTTCGCCTCGCGATCGACCGCGTCCCCGGCCGCGTCGTCGTCGGCCGTCACGTCGGCCGCCCGCGTCGCCACGTCGCCCGTCTCCGCCTCGGCGACGTCGTGGACGACCGCCAGCCGGAGGGCGCGGTCGCGGTCGACGCCCGGGAGGTCCTCGCGGAACCGGTCCCCGAGCGTCAACACGAGGTACGCGACGCCCCACGAGTGGGCGGCGACGGACTCGGGCTCGTCGACCCCGCGGAGCTGCCACCCCGTGCGCCGCTCGTCTTTGAGCGCGTAGGCGTCGAGGAGGGCGTCGAGCGCCGCGTCGTCTGCGGGGTCAGCGTCGGCGTCGTCTCCGGGGGCCATCGCTCGGTCCGGCTACTCGGCGAGCGCCCACGTCTCGTCGCCGACGGGCTCGGCCACGTCCCGCCGGACCATCTCGTCGATGACCTCGTCGAGGCGGCCGGGCTGGGCGACCTCCATCTCGATCCGGCCGATGCCGTGGTACTCCTCTAAGTAGTGCCGGAGGTCCTCCCGCGAGAACGTCGAGTCGTCGGCGCGCTCCATGGCGCCCTCCGTGAGGTCGATCATGTCTTCGAGGAAGTTCCACGGGTAGACGACCCACGTCCACTGTTCGAGCCGTTCGCCCACGAAGTCGGGCTGGAACTCGGAGGTGCCCAAGAGCTGGAGGGTCGCGGTGCGGACCTCGCCCGCGCCGCGGTCCTCGACGTACTCCTCGGCGCGGCTGATCGAGCCGCCGGTGTCGGCGATGTCGTCGATGATGAGGACGTTCTTGTCCTCCACGCTCCCCTCGGGCATCGGGTAGCGGATCTGCGGTTCGTCGCTCTTCTCGGCCGCCCCCACGTAGTGTTCCATCTTGAGGCTGGTGAGGTCGTTGAGCCCGAGGAAGTCGCAGATACACCGCCCCGCGAACCAGCCGCCGCGGGCGAGGGCGACGACCACGTCCGGCTCGAAGTCGGCCCGCTTCACCGCGTCGGAGACGTTGCGGCAGAGCCCGTAGATGTACTCCCAGTTGGTGAGCGTGCAGTCGAAGTCGTCCGGGAGGTCGCTCATACGGGCGTATCTGCCACCCGCGCGCTGATAAGGGTTTAGCTCCGGCGCTCGCCCCGCGCCGGTCGACTACCGATCGATGCCGCCGCCGCCGGCCACCACGCCCTCGACCTCCCCGGGCGTGACGACGGCGACGTCGCCCGCGACGGTGCGTTTCAGCGCCGCGACCGCGGCCGCCCACTCCAGCGCGGCCGGGAGGTCGCCGCCGTCGATCCGCTTCGCGAGGTAGCCCGCGACGAACGCGTCTCCGGTGCCGATCGCGTCGATCGTCTCCGCGTCGAAGACGCCCTGCTCGTACACCTCGCCGTCGCGCAGCGCGACCGCGCCCTCCGTCCCGCGGGTGACGACGACCGTCTCGACGCCGAACTCCGCGGCCAGTCCGTGCGCGACCGCGACCGCGTCGCCCTCGCGGTCCAGCACCTCGCGGGCGTCCCGCCGCGGGACGAACAGCGTGTCGACGTGCTCGAACAGGCTCTCGTAGGCCGCTCGCGCGGTCTCCGGGTCCCAGAGCTTCTCCCGGTAGTTCAGGTCGAACGAGCGAGTGAGCCCCGCGTCGCCCGCCTCGCGCAGCAGCGCGGCCGCCGTCTCCGCGGCGCGGTCGGACAGCGCGGGCGTGATCCCGGAGGTGTGGAACCGGCTCGCGTCCGCGAACGACGCCGTCGACAGGTCCCCGGGCGTCACCGTCGTGATCGCGGCGTCCCCGCGGTCGTACACGACGTTCGACCCCCGCGGCGCGTCGCCGCGTTCGAGGTAATACGTCCCGACGCGGCCCTCAGCCGGGTCGGTCCACGCCACCTCGGGCGTCACTCCGTGGCTCCGCAGCTCGTTCGTCACTCGGCGCCCCGGCGGGGAGTCCGGCAGCTTCGAGAGCCAGACGGCGTCGACGCCGAGCCGCGACGCGCCGACCGCCACGTTGCTCTCGGCGCCGCCTGCCTGAACGTCGAGCGAGTCCGTCGTCTCCAGCCGCTCGCCGCGCGGGGGCGACAGGCGGAGCATCGTCTCGCCGAACGTCACGAGGTCGGTCACGCCGACCACCCTTCGGTTCGCATACTCGGCCGTCGCCGGGCCAGCACAAAAGCGTCCGCGATCGCCGCGCAGCGCGCGCGGCCCGGTAAACCTGGCGCTCGCACTGTCACCGCAGCGCGGATATCAGCGCGATACCGCCCGCCAAGAGGAGCGCGAGCGCGGCCACGGGCTGGCCGCCGCCGACCGCGAGCGAGACGCCGTACACGAGGCCGGCCGCGAGCGCGCCGACGAGCAGGCTCGCCCCCGCGTGGACCGCGACGTTCCGCCGGACCCGAGCGCCCCGTCCGACCTGCTCCCCGAGGCCGACCCCGTGGTCGGCGACGTCCCACGCGACCGCCAGCCCGACGGCGGCGACGAGCAGGGCTTCGGGCGGGGCGCCGCGGTACCCTGCGAGCGCGATCCCCGCCACGCCCGCGGTCGCGCCCCACGTCAGGACTCGCGCCGACCCCCGGAGCGAGCCGCCGAGGAACGCGAGCGCGCCGACCCCGACCAGCGCGCCGCCCGTCGGACTCGCTATCAGCGCGGCGGTCGCCGCGACGCCCGCGGCGGCGAGGCTCGCGACGACCGCGACCGTCGGGGGCCGGGCGTCCGCCTCGTGGAAGTCGGCTGGCGCTTCGGACGCCGACTCGTCGCCCCCCGTCGCAATCGCGGATCCGTCGCCAGTCGTTCCGGGCGCCGAGCCGTCGCCGCTCATCGCGACCACCGCCTCGTCGCGGCCGCGACCGCGGCCGGGAAGGAGTCGTCGCCCCACTCCAGCGCGCGGATCCCGCCCGCCCGGAGCGCCCGGAGCCGCTGGCGGCGCTCGAAGGCGGTCAACCGTTCGCCCGCCGTCTCGGCCGTCGTCGGGTCCGGCGAGAGGACCGTCACGAGGTGACCGTGCGCGTCGACGCGCCGCGCGATCGCCGTCGCGCTTTCGTCGACGAGGGGGGTGAAGAAGAGCACCTGCGCGTCGGCCGGGAGCCGCCGCCGGAACCGCCGGAGCCACAGCGACCGGTAGAACCGGTCGTCGCTCGGCGTCGGCGCCAGCGCGGGGTCGGTCGCGAGCGTCTCGCGCCCGCGGGCCGCGTGGACGGTCCCGCTGCCGGGCGGCAGCCAGCAGTCGATCGGCGACAGCGCCGCGATCCCGACCCGGTCGCCCCCGTCGAGGAGCGCGGAGAACGCCTGTCCCGCGGCCGCGACGCTCGCCTCCACCGCCGTCTCGGCGTCCGGGTCGGCGGCGACGTACGCGGACTCGCGGGCGTCGACGACCAGCACGACCGTCGCGGAGCGCTCCTCGCGTAGTTCGACGGTGGACAGCTCCCCCGTCCGCGCCCGCCGGTTCCAGTCGATCCGCTTGAGCGGGTCGCCGCGGCGGTACTCCCGGGTGGCGTGGAACTCGACGCCGGCGCCGCCCACGTCGGTCGGCACCCGACCGTGGTGGACGGTCGTCAGCCCGCGCAGCGGGAGGTCGCCGCCGGCGGACAGCTCCGGCGTACAGGCGATCGCGGTCGGCGCGTCGAGCGCGGTCGTGCGCTCGCGGGCGCCGGCCGCGTCGCGGGTGATCGCCGTCAGCGGCTCCCACTCGTGGTCGCCCCGGGTCGCGCGCACCGTGTACTCGAACGTCACCGCCGTCCCGGGTCGCAGCGCCGTCGCGACCCGAGCGGGGCCGTCGACGACCGCCAACCCCGGCGGGACCCCGTCGACGAGCCGGAGGTCCGGCAGGGCCTCCTCGCCGACGTTCTCCGCCCGGACGGTCACGCTGACCTCGTCGCCCGGCTCCGGGGCCTCGTCGCTCACCGTCCGCGTCACCGCGAGCGCCGGCGCCGACGCGTCGCCCGCCCGCGCGTACACCGCGTACCCGGCGCCCACCGCGCCGGCGAGCACGAGCGACGACTGCCGGACGAGCACGCCGAGGCCGACCAGCGCCAGCGCCGCCCCCGCCATCCCCAGCCAGCGCTCCGTCTCGATCGCTCGGCGGTGTTCCCGGTCGCTCGGAGCGCCGGCGGATTCAGTCTCGGTCGCGTCGGCCGATTCAGTCTCGGTCGCGTCGCGGTCGCGTCCGACCGCGTCGCCGTCTCGTCCGGTCGCCTCACCGTCGGTCGATGCTGGCTCGGACGCGGCGGCGCTTGAGGGGTCGCTCACGCCGCACCCCCCTCTATCCGCTCGATCTCGCCGATCGCGGCGCGGAGCCCGTACCAGTAGTTCGACCGTCCCCGGACCCCGGCGGAGAGCCGGACCCGGACGGGATAGGCGGTCCGGGTGTCGAAGAACGCGGCGGCGGCCGCGTCGTCCGTCCACGTCCCGTCGTCGACGGCCGTCGCCGCCGCCTCCCGCGAGCAGTTGCGGTCGCGGGCGACGGCGTCCACGGCGACCTCCCGGACCCGGTCGCGGAGGGCGCGACGGTTCCGGTAACCCCCCGGCGCCGGACTGGCCACGCGGGCGATCCGCTCGTCGAGGTCGGCACCGGGCACCGCGGCGGGCGCGCGCCGCTCCGGCTCTCCGGTGTCTGTCGGCATCCGCCGGCGGTCCCGACGCGCGTTCGCGTATCGAATCCCCTGAACCACGCCGAGGACGCCGATCAGTGTGACGACCGCCGACGTGGGGGAGAGGACCGACGCCACGCCGCGGTCGAGCGCCGCGAGGATGCCGACGGCGACCGCCAGCACTCCCGCGACGGCGAGCGGCCGCACTACCGATCACCACCGTCGGTTCCCACCGTCTCGCCCGCGCTCTCCGTCAGAGCGCGCGTCACGAGTCGCCTCCGTGCCGCTCCTCGATCCGACGCAGCGCCTCGACGGCGCGGCGCTCCCGGTCGTCGGTCGCGTCCTCGCCGCCGTATCGGACCCGCTCGAACACCTCGGTGAGCGCGGTCACCGGCTCCTCGGCGACGCCCGCGTCGACCGCGGCGGCCGCGAACTCCGCGGGCGTCGAGGAGTCCGGCCGGTCGACGTCGAGGACGTCGGTCATGTCGCGCCACGCGCGGTACACCTCGTTGTCCGCGTCCGAGGACTCGATCCGGTCCGCGACCTCGCCGGCCGTCCGCCCAACCGCGGCGAGGTCCGGCGGCTCCTCGACCGGTTCGTCGGTCCGGTCGCCGCCGCCGTCCGCCTCGTCGTCGCCGCCGGCGAGGAGCAGCGCGGCGACGCTCGCGATCACCGCGGCGACGACGACGACCGCGAACAGGATCTGCGGCGCCGACGCCGCGCCCTCGCCGCTGCCGAGCCCGCCGCCGGCCGCGCCGGTCGACAGTAACTCCGTCCCGTTGCTGCCCATCCCGAGCGAGGTGGAGACGTTCTCCGCGACCGACCGGCACGTCGACAGCACCCAGAACAGGACCGCGATCGGGGCGCCCATCACGCCGGCGACGGCGACGCTCGCGAACGGCGACCCGGTGTCGCGATAGGTGACCCCCGCGAGCAGCGTCAGGCCGACGAGCAGCGCGATCACGGCGGGCGGCTCCCTGAGGAACGGCAGACAGAGCCCCGGCGCGGAGAAGTCGCCCGCCTCCCCCGACGACGTGAGGACGCCGGGGTCGCCCGTGTCAGATCCGACGCTCGGGGCGTCTCCGCCGCTCCCGCCGAACCCGCCGCCGCCGGTGTCGACGGCGGTGTCCAGCGTCGCGGCCGCGACGCCGAGCGCGACGAGGGCGAGGAGGGCGACCGCGACCGCGACGAGGGCGTCCCGCTTCACGTCCCCGACTACGCCGGCCGCCGGGAATAGCTTTCGGCGGCGGTCGGTTTCGGGGTCGCGCCGGAACGCCCCCGGTTCTCTCCGCCTACGCGTCGTCGCTCCCGTCGACGACGTCGTCGAGCGGCGTCGTCGGGAACAGGGCGCTGACGTCGGGGTCGGGGTCGACGAGTCGGTAGGCGGTCCCGTCGGGCTCGACGACGCCGGCGTCGGCGAGGTGGTCGAGGTGCGAGAACGCCTCGCCGGGACCGTGGAGGACGTGGATGTCCTCCAGCGAGCCGAACAGCGCGGCCGACACCTCCCACGCGGTCGCCGGCCCCGAGTTGTCGAGGACCCCGATCACCCGGCGGGTCCGGTGCCGATGGTGGTCGAGGATCGTCGCCGCGCGGCGGCTCGGCTCGTCGATCCGCTGACGGTGCCCCGGATGCGCGGCGTCGAAGTCGCGGTCGACGATCCGCGCGAGGCTCTCGGCGTAGGCCGCGAGCGCACCCTCGACGCGGATGTCGGCGCCGCCGACGTTGGGGGTGTACTTCGGGAGCAGCGCGTCGCCCGTGAACGCCTCCTCGGTCGCGTCTTCGCCAGCGATGGGGTCGTGGTCCGACACAGCCCGCGGGTCGAACGCGAACCCGGAGAGTCCCGCGGTGTGGCCGGGAAGGTGGAGGGCTTCGAGTTCGACGCCGCCGGCCTCGATCGCGTCGCCGTCCGCGAAGGTCGTCACGTCGGCCGGTCGCCCCGAGAGGTCCACGCTGACGGCGTCGAAGAACTCGATCAGCCGCTCCTGGTCGGCGGCGGGCATCCCCCACCGCTCGAACGTCTCGCGCTGGAGGTCGCGGTCGGCGAACAGCGGCGTCTCCGTCCCGTCGACGAGGCCGGCGTCGGCCTCGTGGACGTACACGTCGGCGCCGCCCTCGGCCTGGACCTCGCCGGCGAGTCCCGCGTGGTCCGGGTGCCAGTGGGTGAGGACGACCGCGTCCACGTCGCCGAACGCGTGCCCGTACTCGGCGAGGCCGTCGGCCAACTCCTCGCGGACCTCGGGGAGCGCGACCCCGGTGTCGACGAGCGCCGTCGTCTCCCCGTCCAGTAGGTACACGTCGTTTTCGCCCTCGAAGACGGTGTTGCCGAGCTGAATCCGTTTCACACAGCCACGTCGGCTGCCGGGCATTTCACCGTTTCCACCGCCGGCTCCCGCCCCGGCGGCGCCGTCACTCGATACCGACGCCGGTGAACTCGGAGCGCGCCCCGCCGTCCGGACCGTCGGTGACGCGTACTGCCCAGCCGTGCGCCTCGCCGACCCGCTCGACGATGGCGAGGCCGAAGCCGGTCCCGTCCGGGTCGGTCGTGTGGCCGGCCTCGAGGACCTCGCCGCGCTCGTCCTCGGGGAGTCCGGGGCCGGCGTCCGCGACGTAGAACCCGCCGTCGAGGTCGCCGACGGTGACCGTCACGTCCGCGCCGCCGTGCGAGACGGCGTTCCGCAGGGGGTTCTCCAGCACCTGTTTGAGCCGACTACGGTCCGCGCGGACCGTCGCCGTCGCCTCCGCGCGCACTGTCGCGTCCGCGGTCTCGACGCTCCGCCAGCACTCCTCCGCAATCGCTCCGAGGTCGACCGGTTCGAGCGACTCCAGTACCGTCTCGCACCGTCTCAGGTCCCGCGCTCGACGGTCCGGGTCTCGGTCGCCCGTCGCGTTCGATCCCCCGTTCCGGGCGGCCGATAATGAACCGTCGCTCGGCGTCGGCGAGTCGAGAGACGAGCGTCGGCCGGTCAAGCGACGGGCGTCGGCGGGCCGGTCGCTCGGGGCTAGCGGTACCGGTCGCCGGAGCGATCCGTTGAGGCTTTGCTTCTGCCGCTCTTTCCGATCCCATGGAGTATCAACCGGGCGTGTGTAACATCGGACCGACACAGCAGCGACGGCGGCTCCTCCTCGGCGTCGGGTCGCTCGCGCTCGCGGCCGCGTTCGTCGCGGCGGCCGTCTCGTTCGCGTGGCCGCGCTGGTCGCTCATCCTCTCCGTCTTCCCGCTGTACGGCGCCGCGATGGGTGCGTTACAGTACCGCGAGCGGTTCTGTATCGGCTTCGCCGGTATCGGCGTCTTCGACGTGGGCGGGGGGACGAGCGAGATCGAAAACGAGGAGGCGCTCGCCGCCGACCGCAGGAAGGCGGTCAAGCTCAACGCGAAGGCGATGGCGCTCGGCGCGGCCGGGACGGTCGTCGTCTTCGCCGCAGTGACCGTTCTGGCATAAATCTCGCTCGGCGTTCCGGCCGTTTAGTTATAACCAGACCACTCTGGCTAAATCGCTGTCGGCAGACCGACGACGAACACTGCTGACGATCCGGCCGGTCATTCGTGACTGATTGCCGGCGGATCGGTCGTGGGAACCTCCTCGAAAGCCCCACCCGCTCGGCTATAGATCGTTGCGGCCGTGAGAGCCTCCTCCAAAGCTCAGCCTCCCGGCTGCCCCTTTGAGTCCCACTCCGCACAGCTCCGCACCTCACACCTCCCCAGCCTCGTCGGTGGTCCTCCGCTTCGCTTCGGCCCACCGACTCCCTCGCGCGTGCTGGCTTCGCGGCCGCCGGTGGCGGCCGCTCGCAGGCACGCGCCTCCGAGACCGCTAACTGTGCGGGATCCCGCTCGGGGTATCACCACGAACGTGCGTATAGAAAAGCATTAGAACCGGCTCGATGACCACGTAAGTGAATGAGTCTGTCCGATGCGGACCACGAGCTCGTGACCGCGGAGCTCGGCCGCGAGCCGACGGCGGCGGAGGCCGCGCTGTTCGAGAACCTCTGGAGCGAGCACTGCGCGTACCGCTCCTCGCGGCCCCTCCTGTCGGCGTTCGACAGCGAGGGCGACCAGGTCGTGGTCGGCCCGGGCGACGACGCCGCGGTCCTCGCGCTGCCCGAGCCGGACGCGGCCGACGACCCCGCGGCCGAGCGCGACGCCGACGACTACGGTGACACGTACGTCACCTTCGGCGTCGAGAGCCACAACCACCCCTCCTTCGTCGACCCGTTCGACGGCGCCGCGACGGGCGTCGGCGGCATCGTCCGCGACACGATGAGCATGGGCGCGTACCCGATCGGCCTCCTCGACTCGCTGTACTTCGGCGGCTTCGACCGCGAGCGCTCTCGGTACCTCTTCGAGGGCGTCGTCGAGGGCATCTCCCACTACGGCAACTGTATCGGCGTCCCGACGGTCGGCGGCAGCGTCGCCTTCCACGGCGGCTACGAGGGGAACCCCCTCGTCAACGTCGCCTGCGTCGGCCTCACGAACGAGGACCGACTCGTCACGGCGACCGCACAGGAGCCCGGGAACAAGTTGGTCCTCGTCGGGAACGGCACCGGCCGCGACGGGCTCGGCGGCGCGTCCTTCGCGAGCGAGGACCTCGCCGAGGACGCCGAGACCGAGGACCGCCCCGCGGTCCAGGTGGGCGACCCCTACGCCGAGAAGCGCCTGATCGAGTGTAACGAGGCGCTGATCGACGAGGACCTCGTCCGCTCGGCCCGCGACCTCGGCGCGGCCGGCCTCGGCGGCGCCTCCTCTGAACTCGTCGCGAAGGGCGGCCTCGGCGCGCGGATCGACCTCGACGCGGTCCACCAGCGCGAGCCGAACATGAACGCCACCGAGATCCTGCTCGCCGAGAGCCAGGAGCGGATGTGCTACGAGGTCGCCCCGGACGACGTCGAGCGCGTCGCCGACCTCGCCGAGCGGTTCGACCTCGGCTGCTCGGTCATCGGCGAGGTGACCGACGGCAACTACGTCTGCGAGTTCGCCGGCGGCGCGGACGGCGAGGGCGGCGCGGACGCCGACGGCGCGACCGACCGGGACCCCGAGACCGTCGTCGACGCGCCCGCCGAGTTCCTCGCGGACGGCGCGCCGATGAACGACCTCGAAAGCGAGCCGCCGAGCGAGCCCGACCGGGACTTGCCCGCCGACGAGCCCTCGCTCGACGAGGCGGTCGCGGCCGTCCTCTCGGCCCCGTCCACCGCGAGCAAGCGCTGGGTGTACCGCCAGTACGACCACGAGGTCGGGACGCGCACGGCCGTGAAGCCCGGCGACGACGCCGCGCTGCTCGCGGTCCGCGAGACGGAGTCGACCGACGAAGCGAGCGAAACGGCCGCCTCCGCCGACGGCGTCGGCCTCGCGCTCGCCTCTGGCGCGAACCCGAAGTGGACCGCGGTCGCGCCGTACGAGGGCGCCCGAGCCGTCGCCCTCGAGAACGCGACGAACCTCGCCGCGACCGGCGCGGTCCCGCTCGCCGCGGTCGACTGCCTCAACGGCGGCAACCCCGAGAAACCCGACGTGTACGGCGCGTTCGAGGAGATCGTCGACGGCCTCGCGGACGCCTGCGCCGCGCTCGACGCGCCCGTCGTCGGCGGCAACGTCTCCCTGTACAACGACAGCGTCGAGGGGCCGATCCCCCCGACGCCGACGCTCGCGGTGCTGGGCACGCGGCGCGGCTACGACGCCCCGCCCGCCGCGCTCGACGCCGACCGCGCGGCCGACTCCGTGCTTCTGCTGGTCGGGTCCGGCGGCGACGCGCTCGGCGGCTCCGAGTACCTCGCGCACGCCGGCGGCGGCGACCGGTTCCCGACCCTACCCGACGAGTCCGGGGCGGCCGACGACCTCGGGGGCCTCGTCGCGTCGCTCGCGGCCGCCGCCCGCCACGAGTCGACGCTCGCGGCCCACGACGTGAGCGAGGGCGGGCTCGCGGTCGCGCTCGCCGAGCTCGTGACCGACGACGCGGGCGTCGACGCGACCCTCCCGGACCGCGTCGCGGCCTTCGACGAGACGCCCGGACGCCTGCTGGTCCAGACGACCGAACCAGAGGCGGTCGCGGCCGCGGTCGGCGACTTTCCCGTCTTCCGGCTCGGCGACGTGACGACCGACGGGGCCCTCTCGCTCGCGGTCGGCGACGAGTCGGTCGCGCTCTCGGTCGACGCGGTCCGCGACCACCGCGACGTGATCGAGCGCGAACTGGCGTAAACTACCCCGCCCTACTTGCTCACGGCTTCGCCGTTCGCTTCGTTGACGGCGGGGCTTTCGCGTGGACTCCCGTTCTGGCCATCGCTGGCAGGCTCGTAATCACCGTTCACGTTCAACGTCCCGCGATTCAAGCGCACGTTTACGGGTGCGCCTCCACCCGACGACGTTTGCGTCGAGCGGAGATGCTTCAGACCGATGTTCTTCGCCGCGTTGTAGTCCGCGTGCGGTGAGTATCCGCACTTCAGGCACTCGAATACGTCCTGTCCGTCCGAGGTCGGGCGGTTGTTCTCGTGAGTGAACCCGCACTTGGAACACCGCTGGGAGGTGTAGGCGGGACTCACCTGTTCAACCGAGATGCCGACGACTTCGGATTTATACTCGACGTACTCGAACAGGCGTCGGAACGCCCACGCGTGGAACTTCTTGGCGTTCGGCATCCGCTCACGAATTCCCGTCAGGTTCTCGAACGCGATCACGTCGCAGTCGTGTTCGACGGCTTCTGCGACGAGTTCTTTCGAGACGGTGTGGAAGAAGTGGTCGTAGCGTCCCGTCTCCGTGCGTCCGACCGATTGGATGGTCTCGTGAGCGGCCCGCGTCCCGCGCTGGTGGAGCGACCCGCGTCGCTTCTCGAACTCGCGGCGCCAATGGTTCAACTCCGACCCGTTCCAGAACGTGCCTGTTGACGTGACGGCGACGTTTTCGATGCCGAGGTCAACGCCGAGGACTGTGCTGTGCTCGTCGTTGCCGTCGTCGACAGTCTCGAACTCCACATCCGCCTTTGTGCGGACGTGAAGGTAGAACTCACCGGCTCGGTAGTGAAGTTCCGCGCCCGTCACCTCGTAGTCGTCGTTGAACAGATACTCCGAGTGGGGCGTCTCGCGGCTCTCGTCGGGAAGGACGTACTCGGCCGTGATGCGGCCTTCGACGGTCGAGAGCGTCGCGTGGTCGTCGTTGAACGTGGCACACCGCTTATCGTAGACGAGTGTGGGAGCGGAAAAAGACGGTTTCCCTGCGTAGTCGCCTTGTTTCCAGCGGGCGACGACGCTTTGGACGGCGTCGGCGGCCTTGTTGCGAGCGTTCTGAACGAGATTCGCTTGTAACCGTGTCTCTGCCCGCACGTCGTCGTAGGTTTCACGTTGAAGTTGGGCTTTGCTCGTCGTTTTATACTCGCCTTGCCAGGCGTGGTCGACGACGTAGTTGGCAGCCCACAGGAACTCGGAGATAGTTTCATGGAGGTGGTCGGCGTCGCTGTCGGCCACATTGAGTTTGACCGGGACGGTGCGACGGACCTCCATCCGTACTTCAGATGTATACTTTTGTTTTTATATTAGTGACGGTTCGGGGAGGAGCCGGCCGACAATCGAACGTGGCTGGTGTAGTGCCGGGTCGGTTTCCTCTCCGACCTACTCGCTCGCTTCGCTCGCTCCGTGAGCTCGGAGGCTCTACCTTGTATTATGCTGAGCCGGCGCGACGCGGTGGATGAGCGGCGAGCCCCGCGCTCCGTACCCTCGCGATCACCGATTTCGACGCCCCGAGAGCGAGCGATACGCTTTTAGGTGCTCCTAAAGTATGTGGCGGCAACCGCGGGACGCCGGCCATTCCGGTGCCCGCCCCTCATCGATGGCATCCACGGAACCAGTCGGCACGACGCGCTCGACCGAGTCGGACGACGCGACGGCCGATCGATCGGACGACTCCGCGACCGACCACCGGGCGAGCGCCGCCGACGACGACGGGGCGACCGCCGCCGCGGACCCCGTCCTGTCACTGTCCGAGGTCACGAAGGCGTTCGGCCCCGAGACCGCTGTCGACGACGTCTCGCTCGACGTGCGGTCCGGGGAACTGCTGACGTTCCTCGGCCCCTCCGGGTGCGGCAAGACGACGACGCTGCGCACCATCGCCGGCCTCGAAGAGCCCACTGAGGGGCAAATCACCCTCGGCGACGAGGTCGTCGCCGGCGACGGGTCGTTCGTCCCGCCGGAGCGGCGCGACGTGGGCATCGTCTTCCAGAACTTCGCGCTGTTCCCCCACCTCACCGTCCGCGAGAACATTGCGTTCGGGCTGACCGACGCCGACGCCGCCGAGAGCGAGGCGCGCGTCGACGAGCTGCTCGAACTGGTCGAGATGACCGACCACGGCGAGAAGACGCCCGACCAGCTCTCCGGCGGGCAGAAGCAGCGCGTCGCGCTCGCGCGTTCGCTCGCCCCCGAGCCCGAGGTACTCCTCCTCGACGAGCCCTTCTCGAACCTCGACGTGCGCCTCCGCGTCGAGATGCGCGAGGAGGTCCGCCGCATCCTGAAGGAGGCGGGCGTCACCGCCGTCTCGGTCACGCACGACCAGGAGGAAGCGCTCTCCATCTCCGACCGCGTCGCGGTGATGAGCGACGGCCGGATCGAGCAGGTCGGCCGCCCCGAGTCCGTCTTCGAGCGCCCCGAGTCGAAGTTCGTCGCCTCCTTCCTCGGGCGGGCGTCGTTCCTCGAAGGAGAGCTCCGCGACGGGAAGGTCGACACCGGCATCGGCCGGTTTGACGCCGTGACGCTGGAGGGATACGACACCGTCTACGACGGCGCGCCGGTCGACGTGCTCGTGCGCCCGGACGACCTCCGCGCGACCCCCGCGACCTCCGAACTCGCCGACGGCGTCGTCACCTCGCGGCAGTACGTCGGGCCCTCCTTCGTCTACCGGGTCGAACTCGACTCCGGCGAGGCGGTCCACTGCCTCCACAACCACGTCGAGGAGTTCGACCTCGACGAGCCCGTCTCCCTCGAACTCACCGCGGACCACCCGCTCGCCTGGTACCCGCGCTAGGCGAGTCGCTGCCGGCGGCCGAACGACTACGGAAAAACGCGACGAGCGACGGCGTTCAGAAGGTCGCGAGGAACGGGACGGCGTACGCGATCAGCAGGCCGACCAGCGTGACGGCCGCGCCGACGCCGACCTCGCGGCTCCCGAATTCCTGCATCGGTGCGGTCACGCGCTTGTCCGGGTCGGGCTCGTGCGAGTGGTCGTCCATAGTCCCGGATCCGACCGGGGAACATATAAGCCCACCTGAACTCGACGGCCCCGACTCGCGGAGCGACGCGCCCGGAGCGGGCGCGTCAGCGACGGTCACGCCGCGCGTCGAGGAGCCGGACCGGATGCGCGGGCCGCCGCGTGAGCAGGGCGTCGAGCTGTTCGAGACAGGACGTGCCGCTGGCGACTACCGTCCGGTCCGCGGTCTCGTCGGTCGTGAACTGGTCCGCGAGCGTCTCGCCGACGTCGACGCTGAGGTCGTAGTACTCGGACTTGTAGCCGAAACTGCCGGCCATTCCGCAACACTCCACGTCGGAGGTCACCACGTCGAACCCCGCGTCGTCGAGGACCGCCGTCGTGTACGGCTCCAGGTCCAGCGTGCGCTGCTGGCAGTGGCTGTGGTAGGCGATCCGTTCGCCGTCGCCGTCGGGGAGCGCGCCGAGGTCGGCGCCGTTCTCCAGCAGGCCGTACACGTACTCCATCACCTCGTAGCTGCGCTCCTTCAGCGCCTCGTGTTCCTCCGTCGGGAGGAGCCGACCGTACTCGCGGTGGAACATCGCGAGGTCGGAGGGCTCGATGACGACGACGTCCCGGCCCGCCGCGACGGCCGGCGCGAGCGCCTCGTACACGGCCTCGGCGTTCGACCGTGCGGTCGCGACCATCCCCTGCGAGAGCGGCGCGCGTCCGCTCTCGCCGGCCGCCGGCACGTCGACGTGGACGCCGAGCGACTCGAGGACCCGGACGGCCGCCTTCCCCCGCTCGGTGCGCACGTAGTTGGTGTACGCGTCGGGGTACAGCGTCACGCGCTCGCGCGCGGCGTCGGGGTCGACCCGCGAGCCCCGGTCCGCGAACCAGTCGACGAGCGACTCGCGCTCGAACCGCGGGAGCTCGCGGCGGCTGTCGACGCCGAGCGTCCGTTCCAGCACCGATCGGGCGGGCCCGGCCTCCGCGACCCAGTTCGACAGCGGCGCGAACGCCGACCCGAGCTTCGCCAGCGTGTCGAAGTTCCCGAACAGGCGCTTCTGGAGGTCGATCCCGCCCGGATCCGCGTCCGGCGTGAGCCCCTCGACGAGGAAGTCGAGGTCGCCGTCCGTCCCGCGGTTGATGCGGTCGCGGACGACGGTGTTGATCCACGGGATGTCGATCTTCACCGGACACTGGTTCACGCACCGGCTACACCCCGTACAGAGGTCGTTGAACTCGGCGGCGCTCTCCTCGCCGTGGACGCCCGCCTCCCAGCCGGTCGCGATTCCGCCGGAGTACGTCTCGCCGCCGAAGGCGTGGCCGCCCACGTGCTGGAAGTTCGCACAGGAGTTCGCGCACGCCGAACACCGGATGCAGTACAGCGTCTCCCGGAGCTGGTCGTCGTCGCGCATCTCCATCCGGCCGTTGTCGATTAACACGAGATGGAAGTCGCGCTCGTCGCCGGAGCCGAGCGCCTCGTCGCCGAACGTCGGGGAGTCGGTCGGCGGGGTGAGAAGCGAGACGTAGGAGGTGATGTCCTGGCCGGTCCCCGACCGACCGATGAGCTCCACGAACGGCTGGAGGTCCTCGACGCTGGGGATCACCTTCTCGACGCCCGCGACCGCGACGTGGGTGTCGGTCGCCTGAACGCACTTCCGGGCGTTGCCCTCGCTCGTCACCAGCGCGAGCGTCCCGGTGTCGGCGGTGACGAAGTTCGCGCCCGTCATCCCGACGTCGGCGTCGCGGATCTTCTCGCCGAGGTGTTCGCGGGCGAACCGGGTCAGCTCCTCGGCGGTCTCCGGGGGGTCCTCGGGCTCGAACACCTCGTCGAACAGCGCGGCGATTTCCTCCCGCGACTTGTGGATGGCCGGGGCGACGATGTGCGACGGGGCCTCGTCGGCGATCTGGAGGACGAACTCGGCGAGGTCGGTCTCCCACACGTCGGCGCCGTCCGCCTCGAGGGCCTCGTTCACCTCGACCTCCTCGCTGGTCATCGACTTCGACTTCACGGCTGTGCGGCCGTCGACGACCTCCGTGATGTAGCGGTTCGCGTCCGCGGCGTCGTCGGCGAGGTACACCGTGCCGCCGTTGGCCTCGACGGCCTCGGTCACCTCGTCGATGAGCTCCGGCAGCCGCTCGATCGCGTCCTCTTTGATCGCCCGCGCCTCGTCTTTCAGCCGCTCGTAGTCGTCGAGGTCGCCGGTCGACTCGTAGCGTCCCTCGTTGAACACGCGCGTGTTCTGCTGGACGCTGTCGCCCTCGGTGTCGAGGATGTGGCGGATGTGTTCGGCCTTCCGCCGTCGGTTCTCGGCGCTCATCTACCTGTCCTCCACCAGCACGACGGTCACGTCCATCGGCCCGTGCGCCCCCTTCACGAGCGCGCCCATGTCCGCGGTGGCGCTCGGTCCGGTCGCGATGATCGACTGCCCCGCGCCGTCGCGGACGTCCGCGCCGAGGCGGTCGAACGCGGCGTCCATGTCCGGCAGGACGTCGTCCGCGGCGACGACCGCGACGTGCTCGTCTGCGTACAGGCTCACCGGCTCCTCGCCGGCGGCCCCGCCCTGAATCACCACGGAGCCGTAGTCGGCGATGCCGTATCCGGCGGCGGTGACGCCCGTCGCCGCGGCTTCGAGCTCGGCGACGGTCGGGTCGGTGTTCACCGCGTCCGGGAGCGAGACCCCGTCGAACGGAAGCGGCGCGCCGACCGCCGGGTCGTCGAGCAGCGGCGCCAGCGCCGACTCGAACCCGTCGGCGGTCGTCCGGACGCACTCGACGCCGACCTCGTCGAGCGACGACTCGAAGGTCGCGATTGACTCGACTGACATACGCCGTGGTTGCTGTAACAGCCTAATGGGTGTTTCCCTATACGCAGTTTCCTAACGGGATACATAACGTATCTTTCTCATCGGACGCCCGGCCAGTACCCAACTCCTCGCCAGTAATATCGTCAAAAAAGAAAGTTACATATGGATCGTTGTGAGACGCCCAAACACGGTCGAAAGACATACTCATGACAAACGTACTCTCACTGGCGTTCGTCGGCGTCATTCCGATCGGCGTCGCGTTCGTCCTGCTCGCCGGACTCAGGTGGTCCGCCGCCCGCGCGATGGGGGTCGGGTGGCTGCTCGCCGGGGGGATCGGACTCACCTACTGGGGCATGGAGATCGACTGGCTGGCCGCGTCGGCCGTCTACGGTGCGTTCCAGGCGGTCGACATCATCCTGATCGTCTTCGGCGCCATCCTCCTGATGAACTACCTCGAGGGGAGCGGCGCCATCGCCACTATCAGGTGGTACTTCGGACAGATCGAAGAGGACAGACGCATCCAAGTCCTGCTCATCGGGCTCGGCTTCATGACGATCATCGAGGGCGCCGCCGGGTTCGGGACGCCCGGGGCGCTCGCCGCGCCGCTCTTTATCGGCCTCGGCTTCCCGCCGCTGGCCGCCGCGGTGTTCGGGCTGTTCTTCAACGCGCCGAACCCGCCGTTCGGCGCCGCCGGGACCCCCGTCATCGGCGGCACCGGCGCCGTCATCGACCCGGCGCTCTCCGGCTCGGTGGGGGTCTCCGAGTTCCTCTCGATGGTCTCCGCGTGGTCCGGCATCGTCACGGGCGTGACGTACGTGTTCTGGGGGCTGCTCGGCGTGTTCTTCCTGACGTACTGGTTCGGCGACGCCGACGGCGGCCGGAGCGTCGGCGGCGCCGTCCGCGACACGCTCCCCATCGCTCCGTTCGCGCTCCTCCTCGGCGTCGTCACCGGCGGGACGCAGCTGGTGGTCGCGTGGTTCGTCGGGCCCGCGCTCCCCGACATCGCGGCCGGGTTCGTCGTCCTCGGCGTGGGGCTCCTGCTCGCGAACAACAATATCCTCATCCCCGACCGCGAGTGGGACTTCCCGACCGACTCGCAGTGGAGCGACACCTGGCTCGGCGGCCTCGAACTCGACGAGATCTCCCGCGACCAGCCACAAAAAGAGATGTCGGTGCTGCTGGCGTGGACGCCGTACCTCCTCGTCGCGCTCGCGCTGCTCGCCACGCGGTGGCCCGACCTCACGGTCGCCGGCACCGCCGTGCTCCCGTGGATCCAGAGCTTCACCGTCGGCATCGACTCGATCCTCGGCACCGAGCTCGGGTACACGCTCCAGTACCTCTACCTCCCGGGCACGATGCCGTTCATCCCGATCGCCGTCCTCACGGGCCTCATCCACAAGATGGACGTCGACGAGATGGGCGCGGCGTGGCGGCGCTCTGCGGAGCAGGTCGCGCCCGCCGCGCTCACGCTGATCATCGCGGTGTCGATGACGCAGGTGATGATCCAGTCGCAGACGAACACCGCGGGCCTCCTCGGCATGATGGAGGCGCTCAGCCGCGCGCTCGCGATCGGCGCGGGCGGCCTGCTCCCGATGATCTCGCCGTGGATCGGCGCCATCGGCTCGTTCATGACCGGGAGCAACACCTCCTCGAACATCCTGTTCAGCGTGCTCCAGTACAACGCCGCCGAGACGGTCGAACTCTCCCGGACGATCGCCGTCAGCCTCCAGAACGTCGGCGGCGGCCTCGGCAACATGGTCTCGGTGCTGAACGTCGCCGCCATCTGCGGCGTCGTCGGCATCACCGGCCGCGAGGGCGACCTGCTCCGGAAGGCGATCGTCCCGATGGCGCTGTTCGCGCTGTTCGCCGGGCTGTTCGGAATGCTCCTGAGCTACGTCCTCGTGCCCGGGCTGTTCTGATCCTCCCGGAAACGCTTTCCCGCGACCGCCTCGAAAGATAGGTCGAACGACTCGACGTCGAAAACCGCTATGAGCGACTCACGAACGCCTGAGGAGGCTCGGCCGGAAGCGATGACGGCCCCCAGCGACCGCCCCGCTACGAGCAGGTGATCCGGTGGGCCGAGTACACCAAGGCACAGCCGCCGGAGGTGTGGGGGCCACAACAGAACGCGGTCGTGAACGGCCAGATCGAGAGCGCGCAGGCGGTCGACGTGAGCGCTGAGGAGAAACAGGCGATTCGGGAGTTCGCGGACGAGACGTTGCGGGCCGAAGGTGAGACCGACGAGAAAAATAACGGCGAGAAGTAGATCGACGCCCGAGCTCAGCCGTAGAGTCTCTCGTCGATGTCTGCCTCGTCGGTCGCGACCCCGGAACTGACTCGGCCGCGCCGCATTCGTTCCTTTTCTTCCTCTGATAACGGGAGCGGCGATGCCATACCGAGGACTCTCTCACGAGCTGTACTGGTCGTTACTCGAACGACTCCAGCTTCCCGACGACCCTCGTGTACACGTCCGGCGCGACGTACCAGCCGTGGTCGATCATCGCGTCGATTGCGTCACGCCCCCCCGCTTTCGACAGCTGCCCGCCTTTCACGGCCGCGAGGACGAGATACGCGGTCCCGCGCGTCTCGACGCCCTCCACTTCGGCCGCGGAGCGCCCGGCGGACTCGTCCATCACGGCCACCGCGTCGCGTGCGTCCGCGCAGGTGAGGACCGCCACGTCCGCGTCGCTCAGTCCGGGATGGCGACCCAATCGAGTCGCGACCGGCGAGTCGTCGGTGTCGACGGCGACGACATCGACGAGGCCGTCTTCTACGGTGCGCTCGATCCGACGCGCGTCGTCGTAGCCCGCTTCGATCCCCTCGGTTACGGCCTCGCGGTACACCCGTTCGGGGACGAGTCGGGGTTCCGAGAGGGTCTCCACGACCCCGAGTCGCTCGGCTTTCGCGAGAGAGGTCAGTGGGGTCGCGTCGAAGACCCAGCTCACAGGTCGTCGAGGTCGGCTTCGAGGTGGTCGTCCGAAACCCACGCGCGGTCGGACTCCTCGACCAGTCGCGCGAACTCCCAGACCGACAGGCCCGCGGGGTCCGCGGCCCTCGTGAGCGAGACCTCGCCGTCCGCGAATCGGTCGACTGCGCGTTCTCGGCGCCACTCGTCGAGCCCCTCAGCGAGGAGTTTCCTGACCGCCGTGCTCTGGTCGAGCCGTTCCGATTCGAGGTATTCCTCGAGTTCAGCTTCGAGGTCCTCGGGGACACGGGTGGAGATGGTGGGCACAGCGTTTGCTATGTGTGCAATGTATTCTTAGGTTTCGGCGGGACTCGTTCGTGCGTTTGTCGAAGTGTAGATTGGCTGTCCCGGCATCGAGGACGGCGGTCTCCACTATAGAGTATTTATATGACCGCGGAAGCAACACACGCGTATGTCTGAAACGAGTACGAACGATCCCGACGTCGATGACCCCGAGACGACGACGATCAACGTGCGCGTCACCGAGCGCCAACTGGCGGAGATCGACGCGGCCTGGAAGGAAGGGGGGTACACGTCTCGGAGCGATTTCCTCCGGCACGCGATCCGGGACGCGACGGAGCACCCCGGGCGCGTCACGCGATATGCTGGCGAGTATCGCCGCCGAGGAGTACGCGATGCGCAAGGATGATACTGAAGCCGTCTCTCGCGATGAGGTCGTGGAGTGATCAACGACGAGGAGGGCGACTGGACGCAGGAATTCCGGGCCTCTGATAGTGATTAGTTCTGCTATGTTGAATAGCGAGCGTTGAGCAACGGTTCATTGGCTCCAATTCTGAGACCATGTGACTCATCAGCTCACGGACTGATTCACATCTACCACGTCCACTCAATCACCGCTATTCAACACAGCAATTAGTTCAATTCTTTACCGGTTTGCTGATCCGTATCCTTGGTGAGAGGTGCCGAACCAACGCTTCTCGGCACCGTCTATGAAACTATTTGCACTAATCACTATCAATCAACATAGACCTGCGTGTTCGACTGGCCAGCACTTTTTGACTTCGATATCACAGACGTGAGCGAGATCCTAACCCACTACCAAGACTGCTGTAACCATCATAACAAGTCGCGCGTTTCTCCAAGCACCCCGATTCTAAATCTAGAATACTGATATAAAGTAAATAGTTGAAAATTATTTCTTTTAATTATAGAAATAAATCGCCCTATCTAATATAAGCTAAATAAAGATTTAACCAAAATACTGAAAAATTAATGCGGCGTCGCGCTAATTGTCAGGCTCCCTGAAATATCTTCGGAAGTATCCGAATTCGAGAAATCGGTATTCACGGCCACTGCCATATTAATGGCTTCACCGGGGCTTAGTCCACTATACTGATCAAGGAAGTCACTTTGCTCGTAAACCCCTGACTGACCACTGACTGCCTCAGGGCTCCCATCAAAGACACGTAGTGGTGAGTAATGGGTGTTTTTGAAATTGTAGAAGGCCAACGCAGACCCGTTTGAATTCAAGCTGGCGGAATTATCTAGTTCGTACGTGAACGTGATATCATAGGTCTCCGCCGGCGCCTGGTTGACTATTTTGAAAGCCGGAGTTCCCGTATATCCCCAGTCCTTTGCTAGGTCTGGCCCCTGAACATTGATATCACCGAGTTCGATCTTAGCCCCGACGCTGACACCATCTCCAGTACCTCTAGCGAAATCAATCCCTAGCTCACCACTAGATTGTTTAATGAAATCTCCGGAACTCACATCTTTTAGTCCAATTGCACCTTGATCGTCGGCGACAACATTAACATCGACATTTCGATTGCTTTGAGTGATACTCATTGCCCCGGTACCCATCGCAGCCGCCGAACCGGCGGCGAGCGATCCCATTCCGACTAGGAATTTGCGTCGTTCCATGGTTGGTCTACCTCTGTTGTCCGCACACGACCCGCGTCCGAGGACACGAGACATCCCGTGTCACCCCGGGTCGCTCTACTTCACCCATGGGACGTATCCCATATTGTTATGAGTTGGCAGAAAATTCGTTGGATGGGACTGAAATGCTTCTGGGCGAATCTGTAGCAGTTCTGGGTCGATATGAAGCCGATCGTAGCCGTGCTGAAAACCTTCAGGTGATCCCTTCCAACCCACTTCCCGGTGACTTTCGCTCTGTTCACCGACCGTCAATTCGACTAGAGACAGAAATGGATCTGTTTGCTTCTACCGTGCTGTCGTACGCCTACCATCAGTGAGAATGATATCGAACCGAGCTACCGATCAGTCCGACTCACAGCTCGGCGGGTTCTCACGCTTCTCTCCCTGCCCTCCGTTGTTGTGCTGATCGAGGCCGCAGTCCTCCGCGCTCCACTGTGGATGAACGTACACGGTGTCGTCGAGTTTGACACCTACGATCGTATTGCCACTCGCACCGCTCAACTGGCCGCGGATTTTGTGCTTCGTTTCGATTTTCTCATCTTCACGGGTCATGACTTCGTCGCTACCGCTATTTCCGGGACTGATCAGATAGATGTCTACCGTTTCCGTCCTGTCTTCTCCGAGAATCTCGGCGTTTCCGCCTCCGGAGAAGTTTACCCCGTTGGAACTACCGCTGACCGCTTCGTTCCCCTCGTCTGTTTCGTCCTCGCGTTCGATCGTAAACCGCCGCGTCTCCGTATCACCAAACAACTGTGCCGTGACACCGCTCCCCTCTACCGTGACCGTTACTTCGATCCCGACTGGCTCGTCAGAGTCGATTCCTGAAACCGGCGCTTTGATGGTCTGCTTTTTGCCGCTTCCGAAATCACCGGAGTCGTACTCGACCTCACCCAGAATATCGTCCCCTTCACCCACTTCGACCTCGGCGATCGAAAGGTCGTGGTTAAACCGGTTCGTCACCGTCACTAGGGTTATGGAGTCCCCCTCACTCACTGTCGAGCCGTCGTTTGGAGTTTTGTATCCAACGAACGCTCGACTGTCTTTCACCACGTCCACTGACACTCCCCGCTCCGCCTCCATACTGCTGAACGCCCCGGTGCCGACGCTCATCGCGCCGGAGCTTGCGCCGCCGAGCAGGAGGATGAGGTTCCGTCGTTTCATTTGCGATGAGTTCGCACAGTTAGTTCACCCGGTACAACGCGTCCCGACCCTAAGGTTATGCGGCACCGGAAACCCGGTAATCGCTCCCTGAACACCGCTGCCTTACGTGAGCTCCGGGGGTTCGTCGGGTTCGCCGACTTTCATCTCCGCGGTGTAGTACTTGTGCGTGATCGCGGAGAACGCGAACGCGACGACGATGGCGACCGTCCACGCCATCTCGGGCAGGAGGGTGAACGGCCACGCGCCGAGCCACACCGCGCCGGCGAGCGCGGCGGCGACGCCCGAGAGCCCGAGATAGTAGTCGCTCCACGGGATCTCCTTCCCCTCGACCACGTCCATGTACAGGTCGACGTTCTGAAGCGCGGGCGTCGGCTCGACGATCCCCCGGTCCTTGTTGAACTCGACGACGCCCGCGTCGTCCATCTTCGGCAGGTGGGACTGCTGGAGGGCGGTGTACACGCGCTTGCGCTCGTCGCCCGTGATCTCCGCCATGTCGGTCCCGTTCTCCCACGCCGCGATCTGCTCGGCCATGTCGCCGATCTCGAGTTTCTCCGCCTCCTCCCGCTTCAGCAGATGGACCGCGAACCGTCGGCGCTGGTTCGCCAACACGTCGAACAGGTCGTCTTCTGACACCTCAGTCGTCGGTTCTGCCCCCCGACCGTCCGGCCGCTGTACCGACGCCATTTCTGTCTGACATATATGAACACGCCAACATAAATCCCGTGGTTATGATAATCTGCTAAACTTTCTCGCCGTTCACTCGCGGGTCAACACGAACGCGTAAGTCGGCTTTTGACGGTCTAAGAAGGAGATACGTGGCGTCATACGGATTCTATTCGCGGGCACTCTCGGCGATATTATCAGGCTTCAGTAACTACCACCCTCGTTACACGGGCGGCGATCGCCGCTTCAGGGCGGGCTTGAACGGGGTCTCAGGACCGGCCTGAACCGATCGAACCGGGGTTCAGGTGGGGTCGGAACGGAACGGGCGGGGCTTCAGTCCCGCCCGGAAGTGTTTCTGGAAATTCATAACGATATGGGATAGGCCCCATGGGTGTAGTAGAGCGACCCCGGGTGACGCGGGATGTCTCGCGTCGGCGGCCCGCGGGTCGTGTGCGGACACAACGAGGTTACACAACTATGGCAAACCGACGCAAGTTCCTCGCCGGACTGGGCGCATTGGCTTCAGGTAGCGCGGCTGCGGTTGGTACTGGGGCGTTCACGACCGTTAGTGCGGACCGGAGCGTCACTGTGTCCGTCGCGGACGATAGTGGTGCGCTGCTTAAGATGGATGCGACCAGCAGCAACGAGAACTCCGCGTACGCGGATGAGAGCGGAAACGAGATTGCGATTGATGTCGCCGGTGCGAGTGGTAGCACCGGAAGCGGTGTGAACGACAACGCTACGACGGAGATTTTCGACATCTTCGACATCGCGAACCAGGGCACGCAGAACGCTATCGTCTACGCCGACCCCGCTAGTCTCGGTGCAGATGCGTTCGACACCAGCGATGACGGAGTCTATATTGACCCGCAGGTCAGCAACATGCCTAATGGGAACCTTCCCAACGATCCGACTACTTCCATCGGCTTCCGGCCAGACGGAACTCCTTTCACCAGCCTGACTAATATCGGCGGGACGATCCTCAAAAAGGGAGAAACATTCAAAACGGCCACCTTAGACACCGACGGTAGCACAATTAATGGAGGGAGTTCGACCGGCCCCAACCCGCCGAAGGTCTACCTGCTTAGACCGGGCGAGTCGTTCGAGTTTGGACTGAACATCCAAACCAGCGATGCGGCGACCGGTGACTTCAGCTACAACGTCGACATCGTGGCGGACGCCGAGTTTGCGGAGGAAGCGGGACTCGATAACGTATAACGGACACCAATAGCGGATCACGACCCACGCCGGTACTCCGGCGGTTCGACTCCGCCGGTGGGTTTCCTGGAGCAAACTGATATGAAACGACGACGACTCATCCTCGGTCTCGGCGGTCTCGCCAGCCTCGGCGGCAGCTTGGTCGGCACCGGCGCGTTCACGAGCGTCTCAGCGGAGCGGGATATCGCGGTTGAGACCGCGGACGACGCGAACGCGTTTCTCGCGATGGTGCCGATCGATTCGCCGAACGGCGACGCTTTCGCGACGACACAGGATGGACTCATTCTCTTGGAGTTCACGAACACCGACGCCGGCGGGAGCGGGCTCGGAACCGACTCAGTCTACGACTTCGATGACGTGTTCCGAGTCACCAACCAGGGGACTCAGCCCGTCTACGTCTGGGCAGTCTTCGCCGACGCCTCCGGAGATTTCAACGTCGGAACCTCCGACACCGACGTGTGGTTCTACGCTCACGGTGATAGCGACAACAAACTCCGCGACAGCGCCGACGACGTGCTGTATCTCACGCCCGGGGCGGACGCCGACATCGGAGTCCACGTTGATACGGACGATCTGAACGAGGGTCAGGATCTGACCGCGACGATCAACGCCGACGCGAGCAAGCCCGCCGACGGTGGCACTGTGGTGGGCCGGGAGGGGACTTCGATCCCCGGCCCGACGGACGGACTTACCGGATACTGGCCGCTGAACACGGTGGGAGATGGTACTGCCGAAGACGCGGTAGGCGGTGCTGACGCGTCGGTTCCCTCTGAGATCTCAAGTACGGCAGGAAAGACGGGGGAAGCCGCCGAATTCCCGGAAGCGGACGTGGCAATTCAGCCGAACCCGAACGCTGAGGCGACTATGTCGTTCTCAGTAGCAGTCTGGTTGAACGCCGCAGGGTTCGACCAAACCTCGTACCCGCTTGCCGTCTCGAAATGGCAGCGGGCACAGAACCGTGACTACCTGATCGGCTACAACGGTCCAGAGGACCAGCTATACGCCCAATTCAACCGAGAGCCGGACGGAAACAAGACGACGCTGTTCGGTCCGACGCCAGAAGTCGATGTGTGGTACCACTGTGTGTTGACATACGATCGCAACGGGGTCGGCCGGTTCTATGTAGACGGAACTGAGGTCGACTCCGCTCGCGGAGCATTTAATTCGACGAGTTCACAGTTCGTAATTGGGACGAAAGATGGCGGCGGTAACTCGTGGCACGGTCGGATCGACGATGTGCGTATTTATTCCCGGGCACTTGATCCAGGAGAAGTGACAGCACTGTACGACTCAACCCGGTGACTACTCATGCTGGCGTACAGCGATTCGATTTGAACGCTTACTTTGATTGCTCCTTCCGAACAAGCACTATCTTCAGCGGATCAAGCACAACAATACAAAGACCCCGTAGCTACAATCGGCACACAATACACTAATGCCGACTGCCTGCCGGACCGCAATACTGATCCTGCTAGCCGTTTCGGCAGCTACTGCGTTAGCCTTCGCCACGGGTGCGGCGGTGGTCGACGGCCCGGCCGACACCGTCGCCGACGGCGATCTCGCGATCCAGCCGGCCGACGGCCCGAACGGGCGGTACGCGTATTTAAATAATGACGACGAGATCGCGATCGACGTGTCGGCGTCGAACCCGAACATCCGAGATCCCTCCTTCGAGGGCGTGAACGTCGGCGCGACCGGACGGATCGACGACGTGTTCGAGATCACGTACACGGCCGACGAGTACGCGCGCGTCTGGATCGGCGACGGAAGCGAGAACGTCACCTTCGTGGTCGACGGCGACTCGGTCGAGGGCGAGGCGAACAACGTCACGCTCGCGCCGAACGAGACCGTCACGGTCGGGCTCGCGCTCGACACGCGCGGGACGGCCGTCGGGGCGCAGCTGGGCGCCGACGAGTTCTCGATCGAGGCGGAGATCGCGGAGCCCGAGGAAGTGGACGCGACCGCGACGGGCGCGTCGACTCAGGGGACCGCCGACGGGGGCCCGACAAAGACGGTCGCCTCGCCGAGCGCGGACCGCCGCGAGTTCGTCGCGAGCGGCGTCGAGTCCGGTGCGGAGGTCCGGTTCCGGGCCGACGGGATGCCAATCGACCGCGACAACGTCACGCTGGAGGGGATCGACCTGGCGGGCGTCCGGAACGAGCGCGTCGAGCTGAACGCAGCGGGGAGCCCGGTCCCCTTCGCGAACGGGAGCGCGCTGACCGCGCCCACGCGTCCCCGTCCGGTCGGGTACCTCTCGCTCGCGCACGAGTTCGCGCCCGACGCGGTCGACGCGATGACGATCCGGCTCAGCGCGGACCGGGACTACCTCAACGCGACCGGGACCGACCCCGGGGACGTGGAGCTCTACCGGCAGACGGACGCGGGCGACTGGGAGGCGGTGTCGGTCGAGGTCGTCGACGAGGCGGTCGTCGATATCCTGGGGCTCCCCGAGGACCGGGTCCACTTCCGCGCGACGACGACCGAGTTCTCGACGTTTGCGGTCGCGGCGCGCGAGCCCCGGTTCGACGTGACTGCGGCGACCGTCTCGCCCGAGGCGATCGACCCCGGCGAGAACGTCACCGTCCGGGCGACCGTCCGAAACGGGGGCGGCGCGGCGGGCGAGCGCGCGGTGACGCTGACCGCCGACGGTAACTCGGTCGCGAGCGAGACGGTCGCGCTCGCGCCCAACGAGACGGCGACGCTCTCGTTCGACGAGACGGTCTCGGCCGCCGGCGCGTACGACCTCGCGGTCGGCGGGACCCCCGCCGGGACCCTGCTCGTCGGCGACCCCGGCGGCGACCCGGCGGGCGGTGAGGGGAGTAACTCCGAGGCGACTGGCGGCGACGGGGAGAGCGCCGAGACGGCGAGCGGCTCCGTTGCGGCGAGCAGCGCCGACGACACCGAGGCCGGGCCGACCGAGGAACCCGGGGGGATCGAGTTCGTCGAACTCGGCGGGCTGCTGGCCGCGCTCGCCCTCGCGGTGGCCGGACTCGCGCTGTTCCGCCGGATGCCGCGGTCGTGAGCCCCGGGCCGCATCCGGGGCGCGCGCCGACAGGTCTTAACCGCTGGTCGACGACCCACGGGCCGTGAGCACGTCTGCGACCGACGAGCGCGATCGCTCCGTCGACGGCGGCCCGTCGGATCGCTCCGTCGACGGTAGTCGGCCGGACCGCACGTTCAGTCAGGAGATGCTCGCCGGCGTCCGCGCGGCCGACCTGCTCGTCCTGCTCGCGGTGCCCGCGGTCCTGCTCGCGGTCTTCGCGCTGCCGGAGGCGACCCGCCGCTCGCTCGCGTTCGCGTACGCGGACCCGACGGTGCCGTCGGCGTTCGCGGCGCACTACGTCCACCTCGGAACCGATCACCTCCTCGGGAACCTCGTCGGATACGGGCTCCTCGCCGGCGTCGGCTACGCGCTCGCCGTCCTTGGCGGGCGACGGCGACTCTTCTTCACGTCGCTCGCGACGTACCTCGGCGCCTTCCCGTTCGCGCTGTCCGCGCTGAACCTCGCCGTCCCGCGGGACGCGATCGGCTTCGGCTTCTCCGGGATCAACATGGCGCTCGCCGGACTGCTCCCGATCCTGTGGTACTGCTACGCCCGCGAACACTTCGCGCCTGCGGCCTCGCTGCGCGCGCTGCCGGCGGTCTTCTTCGCGCTCGTCGGGTGGATCGCGCTCCTCGCGCTGCCGGTCTCGACGACGGGCATCGGGGTCGCGGGGCTGGCGATCGGCGTCGCGAGCGCGCTCCTCGCGGTGCTGTACGCGGCCAGCAGCGAGGTCCGGTTCCCGCCCGCGGTCCGGACGCACGCGGCCGCCGTCGCGTCGCGTCCCGGCTACGGGGAACTGCTGGTCGTCGGCGGGCTGGTGGCCGTCGGCTACCCCGTCGTCGGCTTCCCGTCCGACCCCTCGGGCGGCGGGAGCGTCGTGAACCTGTACGTCCACCTGCTCGGGTTCTGCCTCGGGTTCATCGGCCCGTTCGCGCTGCTCGCCGCCGGCGCCTTCGACGAGTAGGGGCGACGGCGGCCGCCCGATCCGGTTCGCCGCCACCCACGAAGTTATAAGGACACGCCGCCGTTCAGCGATCGACGACTACCTGACGGCCGCGCGACAGGTACCGCCTCGCGGCGGTCGCCGCCCCGAGTCCGTCTCCGAGCCGAGTTCGACACCATGTCACTCAAACGAACGCTGTCCGTCGCGCTCCAAGCGGCCGCGGTGCTGGTCGTCGTCTCGCTGGTCGTCGGACAGCTCCTCGGCCAACCGGTCCTCCTCAGCTACGTCGAGACCGGGAGCATGCAGCCGACGCTCGCTCCCGGCGACGGGTTCGTGGCGGTCCCGGCGCAGCTCGCGGGCGGGATCGGGCCGGGCGACGTGGTGACGTTCGAGGCACAGGAGATCCAGGGCGGCGGGCTGACGACCCACCGGGTCGTCGAGGAGGCCGAGCGGGGCTATATCACTCGGGGAGACAACAACCCGTTCACCGATCAGGACGGCGGCGAGCCGGTCGTTCAGGACGCGGACGTGGTGGCGAAGGCGCTCCAGATCGGCGGCAGCGTCGTCGTGATCCCGCACCTCGGGACCGTCGCTATGGGGTTCCAGTCCGCGTTACAGTCCGTCCAGACGTGGCTCGCGGTGACGTTCGGCGTCCGTTCGTTCCAGGGAACGCAGGGGCTCGCGTACATCATCTTTGGGCTGTCGCTCGTCGCCTACGCGGTCGACTGGTATCTCAACGCCGGCTCGCGCGACCGCGACTCGCGCGACCGGTCGCGCGACGACGGCACCTCCGTGCTGGCGATCCTCGGCGCGCTGGCGCTGGTGCTGATGGCCACCGCGACGGCGGCGATGGTCCTCCCGGCCGGCACGCAGGAGTACGGCGTCGTGAGCGCCGAGTTCGAGTCCGAGAACCCGACCGTCATCGAGCGCGGCACGAGCCAAGAGATCGAGTACGTCGTCCCCAACGCGGGGCTCGTCCCCGTGTACGCGTACGTCACGCCGGCGAGCCCGGGCGTCGACGTCGAGCCGGAGCGGCTCTCGGTCGCCAGTCGCGGCGAGGCCTCGACGACGGTGACGCTGTCCGCGCCCGACGAGACGGGATACTATCGGCTGTTCGTCGTCGAACACCGCTACCTCGCCGTGCTGCCGCCCGGCATCGTCGACGAGCTGTACGGCGTCCACCCCTGGGCGCCGCTCGTCGCGATAAACGGGCTGCTCGGCGGCGGTATCGTCGGCGTCGGCCTCCTGCTCTTACGCGGCGAGCCCGCGCGGATCCGGTCTCGCGACTCCCGCGAGCGCCCCCCGCTCTACAAGCGACTCCTCCGCGAGCTCTACAGGTAACACATGTCTTCAGAACCAAACGAACGTCGACTCAGACTCCGCGCCGTGCTGAACGCACAGTCCGCCGCGATCCTCGCGGTCTGCCTCCTCCTCGCCGCGGCCGGCGCGGGGCTCGTGTACACGACGCACGTCGACCCCGGCACGGAGACGGAGCGCCGGACGGTCTCCTCGCTGACCGTCGAAAGCGAGTACCGCCACAGCGCGACCGTGACGGAGCCGAACACCGTCTTCGAGACCGGCGCGGTGCTGGACGGCCGCGACACGTACTTCACGCGGATCGCGCCCGAGCTCGACGTGAACGTGACGACGAGCTACGCGGCGTCGACCGCGGAGAACGTCACCGTCCAGCTCGACTCCGCGCTCGTCATCCGCAACGTCGGCGATGAGGGGACCGTCTACTGGCGCGAGACGGAACCGATCGCGTCGGAGACGGCCGCCAACGTCGCGCCCGGCGAGACGGTGGACGCCTCCTTCGAACTCAACAGCACCGCGATCGACGGGCGCGTGGCGTCGATCGAAGAGCAGCTCGGCGCCTCGCCGGGGGAGACGGAGACGTTCGTCACGACCGAGGTGGCCGTCGACGGGTCGATCGGCGGGGTTCCGACCGCGTCGACGCAGACGCTCGACATGACGGTCACGCACGGGGGCGACACCTACTCCGTCTCCGAGCCCGGCGTCCGGTCCGACACAACCGGGCGGACCGAGTCGGTGAGCGTCGAGCGGGAGTACGGCGTGCTCCGGTCCCTCGGGGGTCCTCTCCTCCTGCTCGCGGGGCTCGTCGGCGCCGGCGGCACCGCGTACGCGACGCGGGAGTTCGACCTCGCGCTCACGCCCGCGGAGCGCGCGTACCTCTCGTACCGCGACGACCGCTCCGAGTTCGCGGAGTGGATCACGACGTTCCGCCTCCCCGCGTCGGTCCACGAGCGTCCGACCGCCGAGGCGGGGTCGCTCCGCGACCTCGTCGACTTCGCGATCGACAACGACACCGGCGTCGTGGAGGACCCCGAGACCGGCGCGTTCCACGCCGTCGCCGGGGAGTTCGTCTATACCTATCGCCCGCCCGAGCCGACGGTCGAGGACGGTGACACTGCCGACGAGGACACGGTCGGCGGTGAGGGAGCGATCGGCGATGAGGAGACGGTCGACGACGCGGGAGCGGTCGGCGCCGCCGACTCGATGACGGCCATGACCGAGGGTGCGGACTCGACCGCGGCCGGCGCGGCGCCCGCCGAGGACGGCGATTCGCCGGGCGACGCGGCCGACTCGGAAGACCCGGCCGACGACTGAGGCTGACCCGGTCGGCGACACGCCCGGCTCGGCCGACGACTGAGCCTGACGTTCCCCGAACACCCCGGCTCGACCGCGATTCCCCCGCCTCGATCACCCGTCGTCGCGTTCCGCTCCCCGCTCTGCGCCGTCGCGCCACGAGTGGCCCGGTTCCCACCCGAGCAGGCGCTTCGCCTTCGAGCAGTCGAAAATCGACTCGTCGCCGTCGAGGTCGCACTCCGCGGGGAGTTCGCCGCGGACCGCCTCGATCGTCGCCGCGGTGTCGCGACCGAGGAAGTTCTCCGCGGCGACGATCAGCACCGCCTCGTGGCCGTCGACCGCTGTTTCGGGGTCGATCGCGGCCTCGACCGCCGCGACCACGTCGCGCACGTCGACGTACGACCAGCAGTTCCCGCTCGGAGCCGCGGTCGCGGGGTCGAACGTCTCGCGCGCCTCGCGGCGCCGCTCGTCGCCCGGGAACGTGACCCACGAGAGGCGCAGCGAGACGGCGGGGACGCCGTGCCGGCGGGCCGCCGCGGCGGCCACCTCCTCGCCGACGACCTTCGAGAGGCCGTACGGGTCCTCGGGCCGGGTCGGCGTCTCCTCGTCGATCGGGAGCCGGTCGGGCAGCCAGTCGTCCGCCGCGAAGACCGTGCCGTAGCAGCTCTCGCTCGACGCCCAGACGATCCGCGCGCCCGCGGCCCCGGTGGCGTCGAAGACGTTGTACGCGCTCTCGACGTTGTTCGCGAACACGCGCGACCCGGCGTGGTCCTCGGGGTGCGGGATCGCGGCGAGGTGGACGACCGCGTCGGGCGCGGCCGCGTCGACCACCTGTCGCGTCTCGCCGTAGTCGGTGAGGTCCGCCGCCACGTAGTCGACGCCGTCCCGGCGCTCCTCAGTCGGCGGCGCTTCGCGGTCGACGGCGACCACCTCGCGGCCCGCGTCGGCGAGCGCGTCGACCGTCCACGCGCCGACGCCGCCCGCGCCCCCGGTGACGAGTACGCTGTCCATGTCTCGGCGAGCGCGCTCGGGCGAAAAAAGTCGGCGGTTCGGGGTGTGCGGTGCTCCGTCCGCACGTCGGGTCTCCTACGCCGACGCCTCGTAGCCGGCGTCCTCGATGGCGGCCACGACCGCGTCCACGTCCACGTCGCCCTCGACGGTCGCGGTGCCCGCCTCGTGGTCCGCGCTCGCGGACTCGACGCCCGGCAGCTCGCCGAGCGCGTCGGTCACGTTGTCCTCGCAGCCGGTACACGACATCCCGTCGACGTCTATCGTCGTCATGGGCGCCCGTTCGCGTCCCGGGCACAACTGCCTTTCCGTCGCCCCCGACGCCGACCGGTTTCCCCGCCACCGTCCCGTGTTCCCGACGCCGACCGGGTCCCGCGACCGCCCGCCCCTCCCGGACGCCTTTTGCCCGCGCCGGGCGAACGCCCGCCCATGCGAACGCTCGACGAGACGGACCGGCAGATCATCCGGTTGCTGCTGGCCGACGCGCGGCGCCCGTACAGCGATATCGCCGAGCGCGTGGACCTCTCCGCGCCCGCGGTGTCGGACCGGGTCGACCGGCTCCGCGAGGTGGGCGTCATCGAGGGATTCACGCTTCGGATCGACGGTGACGCGCTCTCCGACGGGCTGCGGGTCCTCGCGACGCTCGCTGTCGCGCCCGCGGACGCCGAGCGCGTTCACGCGGCGGTCGCGAGCCACGAGCGCGTCGAGCACGCGTTCCTCACCGCAGACGGCGAGGTGACGGTCGTCGCGCGCGTCGAGGAGGGGACCGCTCGTGACCTCGTCGACGACGCGGTCGGACTGGCGGCCGTGCGCGACCTGTCGGTGCGGCTGCTCGACGCCCACGAGTGGTCGCCCGCGGTCGGCGACGCGGACCTCGCGGTCGAGTGCGTCGAGTGCGGCAACACCGTCACCGCCGAGGGGGAGTCGGCCCGGATCGACGGGACGCTGTACCACTTCTGTTGCGGCTCCTGTCGCGAGAACTTCGAGGAGCGGTTCGACCGGATCGAGGAGGGGGCGTAGGGGCCGTCCCAGTCTCGTCGCGGAGAGTAACGTACTTGAGTGCCCGTCGGTTAGCCGAATACGAAGTCCCGTGGTGTAGTGGCCAATCATAATGGCCTTTGGAGGGAATCCGTCGGCGTCTGCGGCTCACGCGCGGCTGTCGGGTGTTCCATCAAGAACGCCCGTCGGATGCCCGAAGTCAGCCATTGACGGCGGTTCGAATCCGCCCGGGACTATCCTGCGGCGAGCAACTCCGCGAGCCGCAGGTGTCCGAATTGATTCGAGCCCAGAGGACGAGCGAAGCGAGTCCTCGCGGTTCGAATCCGCCCGGGACTATTTCCGTCGAGAGAAACCCCCGAGTCGCACGGATACGCGGCCGGAGCCGCCTACTCCTCGTCAAAGAACTCATCGAAGAGGTCGCGCACGCGCCCCTCGACCTCGTCGCGGATATCCCGGACACGATCGATATCCTGCCCGTGCGGGTCGTCGAGCGCCCAGTCGCGCCCCTCGACGCCGTCCGGGAGCGTCAGCGTCGAACAACCCATCGTCGCGACCACGTCGCACGCGTCGAGCTCCGCGGTCGAGACCTCGCGGGGGACGCGGTCGGAGAGGTCGATGTCCACCTCCGCCATCGCCGCCACGACCTCGGGGTGGACCTCGTCCGCGGGGTGGGTCCCGCCGGTGACGACCTCCACGCGGTCGCCGAGGTCGCGCTCGCGGCGCTCGCGTTCGGCGAACGCGGCCGACATCTGGCTGCGACCGGCGTTCTGTACACAGACGAACCCGAACGTGGCGACGTCGTCTTCGCTCACACCTGCGCGTCCCGTCACGCCCGATTAAGGGTTTCTAAGGGGGATATAGAGTGGTATATACCCGACGCGGAAGACGCCGGGTCTCGCGGACGCCTTCCGCTCCGGAGCTACCTGTGTCATTTTTTACCATGCGGATCGTGGACGACCTATGGACATCCCAACCTACCGGGAGGCGGTCGCCGCGAACCGCCGCCGACACGGCTTCGAGGCGGTCGACGCGGACGTAGACGGACTCGACCACCTGTGGGAGACTCGCGAGACGGACGACACGCTCGGCGACGTGGCGGTGTTCGCGGCGCTCGTCGAGGCGGACGAGACGGACGCGGAGACGCTCGTCGACACCGCGTCGGCGTTCCGCGACGTGCTCGTCAACCGGATCGACGCCCGACCCGAACGCGCTGACGGCGGCGAGTCGGCCACCCCGATCGGCTACGTGACGTTCGCGACGCCGGACCCCGACGCGTCGCTCCTCGGGGCGATGTCCGGGTTCACGGTCGCGAGGGGGCGGACGAACGTCTTCCCGCTCGTGTACGACACGGCGGCGGAGCGGCTCCACCGCCACGAGGTGCCGCGGCTGAAGGGGCGCGGGATCTACCGCCGACAAGCGGACGACGCCGAGCGGCTCTTCGAGGCGTAGCCCGGCCGATGCGGCGCGGACATCCGTCAGCGACCGCCGCCGCTCGCGCTCCTCAGAACAGTCCCGGGCTGGCGAGCAGCCCCGCCGTGACGATGAGCCCGACGGAGACGGCGGACGCGCCGTAGAGGAACGGCTTGGCGTCGCGGGCGGGCTCGCGGAGCTTGTCGACGTCGAGCCCGTCGGCCAGCTTCGAGCCGGCGACCTCGACGAGGCCGGTGCCGACGAACCACAGGCCGAGCATCGTCAACACGAGGTGGCCGCGGGGCGTTCCCGTCAGCCCCTCGAAGGTGTACAGCGTCCCCGCCATGTGACCGCCGGTGAGGACGAACGCGAGGGCGCCGATCCGCGTGATCCAGCGCAGGCGACCGACGACCGAACCGAGCGCGGTCGTGCCGATGTCGCCCCGGAGCGCGGCGGGGAGAATCGCGAGGGTGACGAACAGCACGCTGCCGACCCAGAGGACGGCAAAGCCGACGTGGACCGACCACATCACGGGGTTGAGAACGTCCATACCGCCGGAACGGCCCGATCCCACTTATAAACACGCGAGACGGGACGACCGGATCCCGGCGACGGTTTTTAAATATCTCGCACGTGTAGCCGCGGGCAATGGCCCTACTTCAGAAGCTCAAAGAGAAGCTCGGCTTCGGGAGCGGTTCGAGCGAGCGGGAGTCCGGCGAGACAGAAGTGACCGTCGAGCGGGAGTCGGAACCGGCCGCTGACGCGACGGCTACGGAGCCGGCCGCCGGGAGCGAGTCGGCGGCCGCCGCGGACGAGGGCGACCCCGCGGCGACCGACGCCGACGACGGAGACGCCGAGGCCGACGCGGAAGCGGTCGCCGCCGAGACGGAGGCCGCCGCCTCGACCGGGTCGCTCGTCGACGGCGAGGCGTCCGAGCCCGATGAGGCCGCGACCGACGAGGCGGCCGAACAGGCGGAGGCCGCGGCCGGCGAGGAGGGCGCAGTCGCGGTCGACGGCGACGACCGCGGGCCGAGTGTCGAGGAGATCAAGGGCATCGGCCCGGCGTACGCCGAGCGCCTCGCCGGGATCGGGATCGAGACGATAGACGATCTCGCCGCGGCGGACGCGGCCGCCGTGGCCGAGGGGACGAGCGTCGGCGAGAAGCGCGCCGCGACGTGGATCGACCGCGCGAGCGAGTTCTGACGGCCGGGACGGGTCCGGTCGACCGCAACTGTTTCACCGCCACCGCCGAAGAGAGTCGCATGAACCGAACGGTACGCACCGACCGGGGCCGGTTCCGCGCGGTCGCGGCCGCGGCGCCGGACGGCGCCCGGGCCCCGGTCGAACTTCGGGTCGACGTCGACGACCCCTTCGCGGCCTACCGCCGGGCGCGGCGCGGCCCCGGCGGCGTCTTCTACGAGACGACCGGCGGCCAGTCCGGATGGGGCTACTTCGGTGTCGACCCGGTCGAGCGGCTGACCGTCTCCGACGAGGCGGTCGTCGCGACCGCGAGCGGCGAGGGGAAGGGGTCGGACGGCGACGCGCGGACGGCCTCCACCGGCGACTACCGGCGCCCGTCGCCCTCGCTGACGGCGCTAGAGGGACTCCTCGACGGCAAGATGCTGGCCCGCGGCGACTGCGACGTGCCGTACCCGTGCGGCGCGTTCGGCTGGCTCTCCTACGACGCCGCCCGCGAGCTGGAGGACTTCCCGCCGCCGGCGTCCGACGGTCCCGGAGCGGTCGACGACCGCGGCCTCCCGCGGCTCCAGGCCGCGCTCTTCGACCGGATCGCGGCGTGGGAGTGCCCTGTCGACGCCGACGGCGGTTCCGAGTCCGTCACGCTCCGAGTCACCGCCTGTCCGCGCGTCCCGGCAGGACTCGACGACCCCGACGCCGACCGCGACGCGCTCGACACGGTGTTCGACGGGGGCGTCGAGCGGGCGGCGGCGCTGATAGACCGTATTGAGGGTGGAGACCCGAGCTCGGGGCCAGTGCCCGACCCGGCCGCGGCCGGCGCGACCTTCGAGAGCGACGTGGGCCGCGAGGGGTACGCCGACGCGGTCCGCCGAGTCAAAGCGTACGTCCGCGAGGGCGACACGTTCCAGGCGAACGTCTCCCAGCGGCTGACCGCGCCCGCCGCGGTCCACCCGCTCGACGCGTACGACGCCCTGCGGACGGTGAACCCGGCCCCGTACTCCGGGCTGGTCGAGTTCGGCGAGCGCCCGAGCGGAGTCGACCTCGTGAGCGCGAGCCCGGAGCTCCTCTTGGAGCGCGAGCCGACCGACGACCCCGACCGCGGCGCCCGCCTCGTCACCGAACCGATCGCGGGGACGCGCCCCCGCGGGGAGACGGAGGCGGCGGACGCCAGGCTGGAGACCGAACTGACCGGCGACGAGAAGGAGCGCGCCGAACACGCGATGCTGGTCGACCTGGAACGCAACGACCTCGGCAAGGTGTCGCGGTTCGGTACCGTCGAGGTGAGCGAGTACCGCCGCGTCGACCGCTACAGCGAGGTGATGCACCTCGTGAGCCTGATCGAGGGGGAGGCGCGGCCCGACGTTGGGCTCGCGGACGCGGTCGCGGCCTGCTTCCCCGGCGGGACGATCACGGGCGCGCCCAAGCCCCGGACGATGGAGATCATCGACGAGCTGGAGCCGACCCGACGGGGCCCGTACACCGGGTCGATGTTCGCGGCCGGGTTCGACGGACGCGCGACGCTGAACATCGTCATCCGGACGCTCGTGCGCCGCGCCGCCGAGTACCACCTCCGGGTCGGGGCCGGGATCGTCCACGACTCCGACCCGGACGCCGAGTACGAGGAGACGCTCGCGAAGGCTCGGGCGCTGGTGAGCGCGGTCGACGAGGCGCTCGTCGCCGGCGAGATGGCGGTCGACGAACCCGCTGAGGGGGTGGCGGAGCGATGACGGTGGACGAGGCCGAGACGGGCGCTGGGCCCGATTCGGAGCCCGCGGCGGCGGGAGCCGGCTGGCGTCCCGGCGCTGGCGACGCCGACGCGCGGGTGCTCGTCGTCGACAACTACGACTCGTTCGCGTACAACCTCGTCCAGTACGTCGGCGAGGTCGCCGGCGCGGTGACGGTGCGCCGCAACGACGCGGTCGACCTCGCGGGGATCCGCGCGCTCGACCCGGACGGCGTCGTCGTCTCGCCCGGGCCGGGAACCCCGGCTGAGGCGGGCGTCTCGACGGCCGTCTTCGCGCTCGACCGCCCGGTGTTCGGCGTCTGTCTCGGCCACCAGGCGCTGTGCGCGAGCCGGGGGAGTCGGGTCGGCCACGCGCCGGAGGTCGTCCACGGGAAGCCCTCGACGATAACCCACGACGGCGAGGGCGTCTTCGCCGGCCTCCCCGACCGGCTCCGCGTCGGGCGGTACCACTCACTCTCCGTCGAGCGCGAGGCCCTCCCGGACGAGCTGGTCGAGACCGCGCAAACCGACGAGGAGCGCGAGGTCGTGATGGGCGTGCGCCACCGCGAGAAGCCGCACGTCGGCGTCCAGTTCCACCCCGAGAGCATCCTCACGCCGCGCGGAAAGCGCATGGTCCGGAACTTCGTAGAGGTGTGCGAAGAGCATGAGTGACGACACCGACCGCTCGGCGGCGACCGGCGACGGCGAGCGACTGTACCACGTCGACGGCGACCTCGTCCCGGCCGCGGAGGCGACCGTCTCGGTGGAGGACCGCGGGTTCGCCTACGGGGACGCCGCCTTCGAGACGATGCGCGCGTACGGCGGCGACGTCTTCCGGTGGGACGCGCACGTGGCCCGGCTCGCCGACACCTGCGAGACGCTGAAACTCGACCACGGGATCACCGACGCGGAGCTGAAACGCCGCGTCGACGAGACGCTCGCCGCGAACGACCTCGCGGACGCCTACGTCAGGCTCTCGATCACGCGCGGGACGCAGCCCGGCACGCTCGACCCGCGGCCCGAGGTCGACCCGACCGTGGTCGTCATCGCGAAGCCGCTCCCCCGGGGCGGCGTCGGGAGCGATCCGGTCCACGGCGGGCCCGCCGCGCTCCAGACGACCAAGACGCGCAAGCCCGCGAGCCGCGCGCTCCCGGCCGCGGCGAAGACGCACAACTACCTCAACGGAATCTTGGCCCGGCTCGAACTCCGCGTCACCGGCGCGGACGAGGCGCTCATGCTCGACCCCGACGGCAACGTCGCGGAGGGCGCGACCGCGAACCTCTTCTTCGCCGACGGGACAGCGCTCAAGACGCCCTCGCTGGACGGACCGATCCTGCCCGGCGTCACCCGGACGACGGTGATCGAACTCGCGGAGTCGGAGGGGATCCCGGTCGAGGAGGGGACGTACGCGCCGGACGCGGTCCGCGAAGCCGACGAGGTATTCCTCACGAACTCCACGTGGGAGGTCCGCCCCGTGGCGACCGTCGACGGCATCGCGGTCGACGGCGACGGCGAGGGGGTCGCCGGCCCGCTCACGACGCTCCTCTCGCGGCTGTTCGACCGGCGCGTCGAAGAGCGGTACTACGACGGTGAGCGGCTGTGACGGGCGGCGGCCGGGGAACGCGCAACGTTCAAGCCGGTCGCCGGCCTCCCACGGACATGGACGAGAGCCGCCGGATCGCCGGCGTCGAGGAGGTCCCGGAGGAGAGCACGCTGCTCGCGACGCTGCGCCCTGTCGACTCCGAGGCGGTCGACGAGGGCGAGGGCGACCTCGGCGAAGGCGAGGACGGCGCGCCGGAGGTCGAGGCGGTCCTCACCCGGGCCGCGGGCGAGGTGCGCGCGTTCCGGAACTACTGCCAGCACTGGACGGACGTGCGCCTCGACAAGGACGACGGGGCCTTCGTGCGCAACGGCGAGGTGTTCTGCCAGAAGCACGGGGCCACGTTCGAGGCCGACGGCGGCTACTGTAACTTCGGGCCCTGCGAGGGGGCCGTCCTCGAGTCGGTGGGCGTCGCGGTGGCGGACGACGCGGTGTACCTCGACGACGACGCCTACGAGTTCGTCCGGCTCGGCCCCTCGGCCGGGAAGGGCGACGGTAGCGGCTCGCGGATCGACTTCACCGGGAACTGAGCCCTCGGCCGGCGAGCGCCGCCGCCGCCGCGCCCCGATCAGAAGCGCGTCCGACCGCCGCCGCCGGCGTCGTCGCGGCCGAGCGCCTTCTTCAGGAAGTTCATCCAGCGCTTCCGGTCCGCGGCCTCCTGCCGCTTCGCTTCCGTCTCCGGATCGGGGGCGTCGAGCCCCTCCAGCGCCTCCAGCGCGCGGTCGATCCCGATGATCGACGACGCCAGCGCCTCGCCCTCCTCGTAGCTCACCTCGTTCTCCTCGATCGGTTCGAGCCGGTCGAGGCGCTCGCGACGGAGGTTCCGCTTCGCGCGGTCGACGCGGTCGCGCTCGCCGGGCGGAATCGAGTCGCGGCGCTTGATCTCGAAGACGAACGACCGGAGGTCGATCGCCTCGCCCTGGATCTCGATCGACTCCGGGATTTCGACGCCGACCGTCGAGGACTCCCGGTTGACTCGTTCTAGGAGCTGTTTTCGCTCGTACTCCTTCACGCCCCCTCGGTAGGCAGCGGCCGCACTTCGCTCCTTCGCCCGGAGCGCGCCTGCCACCGAGTCGCCCCGGTGATCGGAAGGGACGAGGTTAACCGCGAGGCGTCGCAACGGGGGCGTATGGAACCGCTCGAAGCCGAACTCGCCGCCGCCCGCGACCTCGACGTCGCCGATCTCGCGGACGCCATCGAGTCCATCGGCTTCGAGTGTACGCGCTGTGGCGGCTGCTGTACCGGCTACGCCCCTGACGAGCCGGGCGGTGCGCCCGCGGGTGAGGGAGTCGACGAGACCGAGTCGGGCTGTCACGACGGTGCCGGTTCCGAGTCGGGCTGTCACGACGACGACGGCGACCGCGAGCCCCACACCGCGACCGTCTTCCCGGACGAGGTCCGCCGGGTCGCCGACGCCGCCGAAGCGGAGTCCGGCGAGGCGTACGACTGGCGCGACGTGGCCCGACCGATGCCGTTCGGGCTGGAACCGGACGCCGACGGCGAGCCGCGCGGCGAGACGTTCGAGTGGGCGCTCGCGACCGACGGCTGCGGCGACTGTACCTTCTACGAGGAGTCGGACGGCGAGGGCGCGTGTACGGTCCACGACGCCCGGCCGCTGATCTGCCGGACCTACCCGTTCAGCGTCGCCCTCAACGGGACGAGCCAGCCGATGGGCGAGGCCGTCGACGAGGCGGGCGTCGTCCGCGCCCACGAGTGCGAGGGGCTCGGCCGCGACATCTCCCGCGATGATGCCGAGGAGCTGGCCGCCGCATTGAAAGAGCGCGCGGTGCGCGAACTGGAGGAGGCGATCGGCGTCCGCGACGGCTACGACCCGACCGCCCGCGAGCGGACCGACGGCGATGTCGTCGTCTTCGACTCCGAGGGCCCGAAGGCGGCCGACGGGACACTGATCGGCGACGGGTAGCGGGCGAGGTGCGGGCGCGGGCGCGGTCGTTCGGAGGGCTCGTCCGCAGCGTTCTCAGACCACGTCCAGCGCCGCGTCCACGTCCGCGCGGATCTGCTCGCGCTCGGCCTCGTCCGGGAGCGTGAGCGGCGGCCGGACGCGGGGTTCGGGGACGAACCCGCGGTGCGCGGCCGCGACCTTCGTCGCCGGCGCGAAGCCGTGGTCGGCGCAGCGGGCGAAAAGCGGCGCGACCGCGCGGCGATGGCACGCAAGCGCGCGGTCGTCGTCCCCGTCGCGGATCGCCTCGGCGAGCGCGACGAACACCTCCGGGATCACCTGCGAGAGGGCGTGTATCCCGCCGTCGACGCCGATGCTCGCGCTCGGGTAGAGCTGCGCGTCGACGCCCTGGAACACGGCGAAGGAGTCCGGCGTCGCGGCGACCTTCGCTTCGAGGTCGGTGAGGTTGCCGGTCGTGTCCTTCATGCCGACGACCGACTCGCGACGCGCCAGGCCGGCGAGGGCGTCGAGGTCGATCGACTCGCCGACCGTCGCCGGGATGTCGTACAGGAGCACCGGGAGCGGGGCGTCGTCGACGACGGCCTCGAGGAACGCCCGCTGGCCCGCCGGTTCGGTCGACGCGTGGTAGTACGGGAGGGTGACGAGCCCCGCGTCGGCCCCGGCCGCCGCGGCGGCCGACAGGTGGTCGCGGACCCGGGAGACCGCGGTGTCGGCCGCGCCGGCGATCACCGGGACCCGGCCGTCGGCCGCGTCGACGACCGCCTCGACCACGGTCCGGCGCTCGCCGTCGGAGAGGCTGGCGAACTCGCCCGTCGTCCCGCAGGGGACCATCCCGTCGAGCCCGGCCTCGACGAGCGCGTCGACGTGGTTCGCGAGGGCATCGGCGTCGACGCCGCCGTCGGCGTCGAACGGCGTGACGATCGGGGGCGACACGGCGGCGCGCGGGAGGTCCATCTCGTCCATGCGCCCCGGTTCGACGGGGTGAGAAAAAGTCCTTGCCGCCGCGGAGGGGAGCGTCGGCGTCGAAAGCGCGACCTGGATCGCGCCGTCAGTCGACGCTCACCGCCCCCGGATCGGGGTCGGTTCCGCGGTCGCGACCGCGGTACCCGTCGTACAGTCCGAGCCCGAGCGAGCCGAGCCCGAGGAGCAGGACGAGCAACTCCGCGATCCCGCCGAGCCACGGAACGAGCCCGATCAGCGCGACCGCGACGACGCCGACGAGCAGGGCGAGCCACCGGCTCGGGCTGCCGAGCCGGCCGAGGATCAACGAGCCGAGGGCGTACTGTCCGTAGACGGACCCGACCCAGATCGCGACGCCGTAGGCCGCGAAGCCGACGAGCGCCAGCGGGAGCCCGACGATCGTGATCGCGAGGAGCAGGAGGGCGACCGGGGCGACGACGAGCGCGAGGAGCCCGACCCCGCCGCTGACGAGCGGGTCGGTGCCGACGCGGTCTCCGACTGCCCGAGAGAATCGAGGGAACGCGAACAGGAGGACCACACCCAGTACGAGGTTGGCGACGGCGCCGTAGACGGTGTCGACCCACGAGGGCAGGAGGTCACCGCCGCCGGCGATCCCGCTCCCGCCGCCGTCGCCGAGGCTCGGGTCCTCCACGACGCCGCCGGCGACCGACGCGTCCGGACTCCGGGTGAACGTCTCGGCGTCGTACCGGAACCCGCCGTCGACGGCCGCGTTCGGACCGAGGACGACCGAGTCGGCGCCCGCACGGACGTCGCCGCCAACCGCCCCGTCGACCGTTATCGAGCCCGCGCCGACGTCGAGCGAGCCGTCGATCCGCCCGGACTCCGTCAACTCGAAGGAGCCGGCCCCGACCTCGGCGTCGCCGCCGACCGTCCCCTCGACGACGACGGTCCCGGCGGCGGCCTGAACGTTCCCGCCGACGCGGCCCGTCTCGGCGATCCGGATCGACCCGGCCGCGCCGGAGACGTCCCCCTCGACGGTGCCGCGCACGACAATCGTCGCGGCCACGGTCTCGACGCCGTCGACCGTCTCGCCCTCGGCGATGACGACTGACCCGGAGGGGCTCTGTACCGACTGGGCCGCCGCGACTCCCGTCGCGAGCGGCGAGAGGAGCGCCACCGCCGCGAGGACGAGGGCGATCCGACGGCGCGTGCTGCTGTCTGAGCGGACCATACGCGAGGAATCTCTGTCGAAGTACATATGTGTATTTGTCAACTGGTATCGGACGGCTCGTTCGCGTCGAGCGGTTCCTCCAGCGTGCGAACGCGGACGCGGACCGGTCCGTCCGGTCGCGTGTTCACGCTCGCCCGCACCGAGAGGTCGGTCGTCACCGGCTCCAGCCGCAGCCGCCGGAGCAGCGTCGCGGTCGCGAGTCGGAGCTCCTGTCTCGCGAAGCGCATCCCGATACAGTGTCGCGGGCCGCCCCCGAACGGGAAGTACGCGTACTCGGGGCGCTCACCGACCGCCGGACCGGGAGCCTCGTCGCCGTGGACGGGCCCTCCCGCCTCGTCGCCGTCGGCGGGTCCCGCCGCTCCGTCGCGCAGCCAGCGCTCGGGGCGGTACGCGGTCGGGTCGTCCCACCACCGCCCGTCGCGGTGGACCGCCCACGGCGAGAGCGTCACGACGACCCCCGCGGGGACGCGGTACCCCCCGAGCCTCACCGCCTCGGTCGGCTCTCGGAAGAAGGTGTGGACGGGCGGATACAGCCGGAGCGCCTCGTCGACGGCCGCGGTCAACGCCGGGCACGCCCCGAGGTCGGCGGGGCGGGGGTCGCCGTCGAGCGCCGCGACCTCGCGCCGGACCCGCTCCTGAAATTCGGGTCTGTCGGCGAGACAGTAGAGCGCGTACGTGAGCCCGAGCGCGCTCGTCTCGTGGCCGGCGAACAGGAACGTCACCGCGTTGTCGACGAGCCGGTCGTCGTCCATCGCCCCGAGCTCCGCGGCCGCGACGAGCGTGCCGAGGAGGTCGTCCGCGGCGCCCGGGTCGGCGGGCGGGCCGGTCGCGCGGCGCTCGGCGACGAGCGTTCGGATCGTCGACCGGAGCGCCCCGATCCGCCGCCGGTACCGACGGTTCGCCGGGTCGGCACCCATTCCGGGAGGAACGAGGTCATCCGCCCGGTGTCGAACCGCTCGGTGACGCTCTCGGCGGCCGCCCGCACGGTCTCGCGCTCCCGTTCGACGTCGCTCCCGAGCAGGCTCTCGGCGAGGACGGCGAACGCGTAGTCTGTCGCCGCGGCGTGGACGTCGACGACTTCGCCGTCGTCCCACTGCGCCGCCGCGCGGCGCGCGTGGTCGACCATCGCGTCGCCGTACTCGGCCACCCGCTCGCGGAAGAACGCGGAGCGTACGGTCGTCCGCTGCTCCCGCCAGTCATCGTCCTCCGCGAGGAACAGGCCGTCGCCGAGGAGCCCGCCGAGCCGGGGTCGGGGCATCTCGCCCTTCTCGTACCGGTCGTGGTCGTCGACGAGCACTCGGCGGACGGCCGCGGGATCGGTGACGAGGTAGCTCTCCGTCCCGAACACGTCGTACCGGACGACGCCGCCGTGGGCCGCGGCGCGGCGCCCGTAGAAGCCGAGCGCGTCGCTCGCCAGTTCGTGGACGTTTCCGAGCAGCGGAAGCCCCCCGGGCGCCGGCGGACGCGGCGCGGCGGGTTCGGCGGCGGCGCCGCGCTCGGCCAACGGACCGGAGCCGTCGGCGCCGCGATCGGTCGCGGGGCTGGAGCCGTCGGCGCCGCGATCGGTCGCGGGGCTGGAGCCGTCGGCGCCGCGATCGGTCGAACGACCAGCGTCGTCGGCGGTGCGTCTCGGCGGCGGTTCGGCGTCGTCGACTCGCGTCGGCTGCTCGCCCATACGGATCGATCCGCGGCGCGGCGGACTGAGTCTTGGCACGCATCTGTCCGTGTGTTTTAATACAAAGCAACCGGCACCGCGTGAGTGACCCATGCGCTACGTCCACGTCGACTTCGAGTTTCCGCCGGGAGTCAGACACCCGATGCACGACTTCCTCGACGGCGGCGACGACCGGCGGAGCGAGCTGGTGACGTGGCGGCGGCTGCCCGACGAGACGCTCGCGACGCTGTTCCGGGTCGCGGCCCCGCGCGAGCGGTACCTCGACCGGCTGCGGGATATCGCCGCGATCGAGCGGTTCGAGACGTCTCCGGGCGAGCCACCCTTCTACCTCAAGGCGTACGAGCGGCTGGGCGGGCCGACGGAGACGTTCCTCGACGCGTTCGTCGACACCGAGTTCCTCTCGGTCCCGCCCGTCGTGTTCCGGCCGGCGGGCCGGCTGTCGTTCGGACTGGTCGGCCCGCCGGAGCAGCTGCGCGACGCGCTCGCGGCCGTGCCAGACCGGATAACCGTCGAGGTCGATCACATCGGGTCGTACGGGGGCGGGCGACGGCTGGCCGGGGTGCGACTCACGGAACGCCAGCGGGAGGCGCTGCGGGCTGCGAACCGCGTCGGCTACTACGAGGTCCCGCGGACCGGGTCTGTGGAGGACGTCGCGGCGGCCATCGACTGCTCGCCGTCGACCGCGGGCGCACACCTCCGGAAGGCCGAGGCGGCGCTGGTCGACGCGTTCGTTGGCCGGAGGGAGTAGCGTCGCGACGCGCGACGGGTATATCCGGTCCCGATCGCGACGCGGGTCGATCCGGCCTGACTGTGTCGGCGGTACAACTATACTGGCCCGCGACTAGCCTCCGATGGAGTCTACTATGGAAATCTCCGAGAAGCTCCTCTGTCTGTTCAGCGCGGAAGTTCGCGAAACGGACGACGGCGAGTACGTCGTCGACGTCCCGAACCGAGAGATCGACGCCGGATCGCTGGAGCCCGGCGAGACGTACCGCGTCGCGCTCGTCGCCCGCGACGGGACCGAGGCGTCGGCTGGCGACGCCGACGAGACCGCCTCGCAAGCGGACGACGGGCCGCAGCCCCCGGTCGAGCCGGGTGAGATGCGGTACGTCGAGATCGAGGACCTCGGCAAGCAGGGCGACGGGATCGCCCGCGTCGAGCGGGGGTACGTGATCATCGTCCCCGACACCGAGGTGGGCGAGCGCGTGAAGATCGAAGTGACGGAAGTGAAGTCCAACTTCGCCGTCGGCGAGGTCGTCGAAGAGGCCGGCTGACCGGCGGCGAAGCGGGGAAGTGCCCCGGTGAAAACGAGACGGCAGGCCGCGGTGTCGTCGACGGGACAGGCCTGGCGCGTCGCGCTCACTCCTCGTCCGTCACCCGAGCGTCCCAGTACGACACCGAGGCGACGTAGTCGCCCGGAATCGTGTCGCCCGCGAGCTCGTCGAGGACCCGGAACGGCCTCGCGACCGGGCCGGGGAGTTCGCGGTAGAAGCCGTACGGCAACACGAAGTCGTGTTCCTCGTTCGCGAGCGTGAGACCTGCCTCGCCGAGCATCGCGGCCACCTGTCGCTCCGAGTAGAGCCGCGAGCCCATCGGGAGCAGCCAGGTGTACAGCGTCCGCAGGCTGCGGCTGTTGAACGTGTCGAAGAACACCTGATCGCGGCTGACCCGGCGCAGTTCCTCCGCGAACGGGACCGGGTCGTCCATCAGGTGGAAGAAGCGCATTGCGACGACCGTGTCGAAGTGGTCGTCCGGGAACGGGAGCCGCGAGGCGTCGCCGCGGAGGAACTCGACTGCGTCGGCGTGGCCGGCGGCGGCGACCTTCTCGCGGGCCTGTTCGAGCATCTCGCGGGAGACGTCGAGGCCGACCACGTCCGCGCCCTGGTCGGCGAGCATCGTCGTGAACCGTCCGGTGCCGCAGGCGACCTCCAGCACGCGGTGGCCCGGATCCATCGGCCCCAACGCGGCGAGGACGGCCTCCTTCTCCCGGCGGTCGATGAGCCGCCCGCCTCCCGAAAAGCGGACGTCGTCGTACTCTTCGGCGACCTCGTCGGCCTGGTACCAGTCCTGTCCCTTCACGTTGTCCGTGATGAACGCCGGACCGACAAAACCGTACTGGATGCGGTCCGGCGCCGACCCCGGTGCGGTCGGTCGGCTTCGACGCGACGGCGGCCGGGGCGAGCGCTCGAACGTTCGCCGAGAGCCCGGACTGTCAGCCGCTCGTGGCGACGTTCTCGGCCGGAATCTTGACGATGACTCGCGCGCCCTCCTCCTCGTCGTGGTGGGGGTACTCGTCGACGCCGAAGTACCGACGCGCGAGCTCGTCGATGTGTTCGCGCGCGCCCTCCTCGGTCAGCTTGGCCTCGCCGCGGACGGAGACGTACCGGTACGGGTCGTCGGGGTCGAGCACGCTGACGCCGACCTTCGGGTTCTCGCGGACGTTCCGCTCCTTCTGCCGCCCGCGGGCGGTGTTCACAAGGACGTACTCGCGGTCCTCGTGGTCGACCCACACCGGCGTCACGTGCGGGAGGCCGTCCGGCCCGACGGTCGCGAAGTGGGCGTACGACTCGGCTTCGAGGATGTCGACGTGAGACTCGGGGATCACGGGGTGAATGACGGGCCGCCCCCGGAAAACTCGCCTGATCGATCGTCTATGATAGCCCGGTGAGACGTGATATTAACACATTATATTATCACAGGCGGATTCCCCTATATGTAGCCAACCTTTACCACTACCCGTGGGATTCGTGTGAGACATGAGTACCAGTCCCGCGGAGACCGCTGACCAAGACCGCCTGTCCGAGTCTGAGTACCGCGACCGCCTGCGCGAGCTCCCCCCGAGCGCGAAGCTCGTGGCGAAGGTGCTGGAAGGGGACGCCCCCCTCTCGCAGGGCGGCCTCGCCGACGAGTCGCTGCTGCCCGACCGCACCGTCCGCTACGCGCTCAACCGCCTCGAGGAGGAGGGTCTCGTCGACTCGCGGTACAGCTTCAAGGACGCGCGCAAGCAGGTGTACTACCTGACCGTCTGAGCGGCTCGCGCGTCGTTGTCCCCGGCCCGCGATCGGTTCGGAGCCGACGCGGATCGGACACACACGCAGTCCTTTTTACCTCCTCGCCCCGATAACGAGACGTATGGACCTCTCGGTCGTCGTCCCGACGCTCAACGGTCGGGACCGGTTGGCCGCCTGCCTCGACGCGCTGGCGGCCGACGCGCCCGACGCCGAGGTGATCGTCGTCAACGGGCCCTCGGCCGACGGCACGACCGGCATGGTTCGCGACCGCGACGACGTCGACGTGTTGGTCGAAATCTCCGACCGAACGGTGAACGTCGCCCGCAACGCCGGCATCGAGGTTGCGACGGGCGACGCGGTCGCGCTGGTCGACTACGACAACCGGATCGAGCCGGGGTGGCGCGACGCGGTCGACGACGGCCTCGACGCGGCGCCCGTGGTCTCCGGGCCGGTGACGCCGATCCCGCCGGGCGGGACGAGCGCCGCGGAGCCGGGAATCGAGGCGGACGCGGTGGAGTCGGGGGGCGGGACCGACGCCGCGAAGACCGGGTCGGCCATTCCGGACGTCCCGGACGCCGGCGACCGGAGCGCGCCTGAGCGTAGCCGGATCGCGGGGCAGAACGTTACCTACTTCGAGAGCGGGAACGTCGCGTTCCGGCGGGACGCCATCGACGAGCTCGACGGCTTCGACGAGTACCTCCGGGTCGGCGGCGCGCGCGACGCCGCGCACCGGCTCGCCCGCATGGACCGCGAGGTGGCATGGCGGCCGGGACTCGCCGCGCGGGAGGAGCTCCCGACCCCGACCGCGGCGGACGGCGGACGCAGCGCGAGCGAGTGGGGCTGGAAGTACCGGGGGCTCGCCTATCGGCTGCTGAAGAACTACGGCGCCCGCCCGACGGCCCTCCTCCGGACCGGGTCGCACGCGCTCGCCGACGCGGTTGCCGCGGCGAAGGACGTGGTCCGCGGCGAGTCGACCCCCACGCGGTGGGCCGCGACCGGGCGCGACGTACTCTTAGGCCTCGCCGGCGGGACCTCCGACGGGCTGGTCGCGCGGCGCCGGGACCGCGGCCCCGCCCGGAACCCGAACGGCATCTCGACGCGGGCCGACCGCGCCGTCGCGAAGTACGACCGGCGGGCGGAGCGGGACCGCGGCGAAACGGAAGGAGCGGAGGACGGCGACGAGCGGGCCGCGATCGACGACGCCGAGTGAGCCCCGCGCATTTTAACCGAGGGCGCGGTCAACGAACCGACAACGAATGGGACTCACGAAGCGTATCATCCCCTGTATCGACGTCGACCTCGACGAGGACGGCGACGCCGCGGTGTACACCGGGGTCAACTTCGAGAACCTGGAGTACACCGGCGACCCCGTCGAACTGGCGAAGAAGTACAACGAGGCGGGCGCCGACGAGTTCGTCTTCCTCGACATCACCGCCAGCGCCGAGGGGCGCGAGACGATGCTCGACGTGGTGAACCGGGTCGCAGACGAGTGTTTCATCCCGCTGACGGTCGGCGGCGGTATCCGCACCAAGGCGGACATCAAGGAGACGCTCCGGGCGGGCGCGGACAAGGTCTCGATCACGACCGGCGCATTGGAGCGCCCGGCGCTCATCGAGGAGGGCGCGGCCGCGTTCGGCAGCCAGTGTATCGTCATCTCCGTCGACGCGCGGCGGCGGTACGACGACGCCGGCGAGCACTTCTACGAGGACGAGGACGGGGAGACGGTGTGGTTCGAGTGTACGAAGAAGGGCGGCCGCGAGGGAACCGGGATCGACGCCGTCTCGTGGGCGAAGGAGGCCGAGGAGCGCGGCGCGGGCGAGCTGTTCGTCAACTCCATCGACAAGGACGGCACGAAGGACGGCTACGACATCCCCCTGATGAAGGCGGTCGGTGAGGCCGTGTCGACGCCGCTCATCGCCTCCTCCGGCTGCGGGAGTCCCGAGGACATGTACGACGTGTTCACCGAGGCGGACGCCGACGCCGGCCTCGCGGCCTCCATCTTCCACTTCGGCGACTACTCGATCGCGGAGACGAAGGCGCTCCTCGACGAGCGCGGCGTGCCGGTCCGGCGCTGAACGCGGCCGGTGCGACGCTAACTACGGTCGTAGTTTCTATTTTTCACCGATTGAAACCAACAGCTATTATCCGACCGCGAACCAAGCGTGACGTATGTCCACGTCCACGTCATCCGCACGTGTTCGCGACGGGTCGCCGGAGCTCGTCTGTAAACGGACCGACGACGGCGACGGCGGCGGCGAGGTGACGTTCTTCGAGCGGGACGTCGACCCTGACGAGCGGACCACCCGGTGGATCACGGTCCGGGAGGAGGACTGCGTGCCGCGTGACGACTGGCGATAAGCGGCTTTCGTCGTCCTTGTGTCTTTAGTTATAACCCGCTGTCAGCGGAGCGACTGCGATCACCCCGGAGCCCCAGCCGATCGCATAGCAGTCGTGAGTTGACGACCGACGGAGGCGACCTCCAAAGCTCCGCCCCGCACAGCGACCACACCTCACGCCTCCCCAGCCTCGTCAGTCGCCTCCGCTTCGCTCCGGCGACTGACTCCTTCGCACGCGCACCTCGCGGCCGCCGGTGGCGGCCGCTCGGCGGCGCGCGCCGCTCCGCAGGTCTGATGTGTAAATAGTCGCCGGGGTTCGGTCAGTCGTCCGCGGTCGCAGCGTCGGCGAACTGCGGCAGTTCGTCGTCGAGCAGCGCCACCGTGGCCAGTCGGATCGCGTGCGGCCAGCCGAGCGGCGTCGCGCTGTCGGGCGTCCCGTCGTCGAAGTACTGCTCGGGGAGGTACGTCGTCGGCTCACAGAGCGACCCACCGGGCGAGACGTGCGCGAGCAGGTCGCGGGCCCGGGCCGTCATCTCCGCGGCGCGCGGGTCGTCGTGCGCCGCGAGCAGCGCGGCGAGCTCCGCGCAGGCGTTCGCGCCCCACGCGGTCGAGACCGTCCACACCTTCTCCGAGAGCTGGTCGGCCCGCCGCCAGCCGTCGCCCTCGTACCGGATCAGGCCGGCGATGTCGTCGGTCTCGTGGGAGAGGCCGTCGACGACCGTCTCGACGTGCGAGACCAGTCGGTCGAGGCGCTCCTCGTCGACCGCGCCGCCGGCTCCGGACCCGTCGCCCGCCGCGCCGAGCGCGTCGAAGGAGCGGTGCGCGGCCGCGAGTCCGAGCGTCGCCGAGTCGAGCCGGTCGTCGATCCCGCCGTCGAGCGTCTCGCGGACGGCGTAGCAGCCGCGCTCGGGGACCCAGAGGTCGTCGAGCGCGTCGTACACCTCGCGGGCCCGGTCGCGGGCGTGCGCGGCGAGGTCGTCCGGGAGCGACGCCGCGCCGGGGACGGCGTCGGGGTCGTCGAGCGCGTCGACCGCGAGCCCCGCGCCGTGGCGGCCGAGCTCGCTGTACGCCTCGAGGAACGTCGCGGCGGTGTGGGCGAACCGGCCCGCAGAGTCCTCCCACGCGTTCTGACAGACGACCGGGCGGCCGTCCGGTTCGAGCGTGCGGTCGAGCCCAGCGAGCGCGGCGACGAGGGTCGAGTCGAGCCCCTCGACGTCGACGCCCGCCTCGCGGGCCCGCGCGAGGTACGCGACGACGCTCCCGGTCTGATCGGCCTGATAGTCCACGTCCGGCCCGTCCTCGATGCGAGCGTTCGCCCACCCGGGGGCGAGCGCGCCGTCGCGGGGCCACACCCGGTGGGGCCACGAGCCGTCGGGCCGTTGGGTGGCGACGTACATTTCGGCGGACCGCGCGTGCCAGTCGTCGAGGTCGAGGTCGACCGCGTCGGCGGCCCCGAGCAGGAAGCCGGATATCTCCGCGTCGTCGCGGAACCACGTGTAGCCGTAGCCGCCGGAGTGCTCGTAGTACGGGTCGAAGTCGGGGCCCGCGATCCGGAGCCCGGACGGCGCGGAGAGCAGCGAGAGGACCCGGAGGTCCGCGACGACCGACTCGCGGGCAGGAGCCGACTCGGGGACGGCTGGGAGCGCGTCCGCGGCCGCGTCCGCGAGCGCGCTGACGTCGTCGTGGTCGGCGAACAGCACGTCGAGGCGCTCGCGGGCTGCCTCGCGGTCGGTCTCCGCGCGGTCCGTCAGTAGCGTGGCGACCGTCGCGACCCCGTCGTCGAACGGCACGTCGGCGATCACCTCGCCGGAGAGGCGCTCCTCCTCGTACCGGTCGCCGTCGCGGTCGCGCGGGAGCTCGGTCGGGTCGTCGTCGAGCAGCTCGGGGAACGTGGTCGGGAGCTGGCCGCGGAGGTCGGCGAAGCCGGTCGCGCTCGCGAGGAAGTCGTGTTCGTCGGCGTGGTACACCTCGACGGCGTCGTCGTAGCGGAGCTGCCCCACGCGGTCGTCGCGGCCGTCCGGCGCGAAGCGGGCGTAGACGACGAGCGACGCGTCCGCGGGGTCGACGGCGGCCCCGTCGTCGCCCCCGTCTTCCGCGCCGTCGTCCCCGCTGCTCGCGCCGTCGAACTCGACCGCGGCCCGCGTGAGGTGCGCGTCGCCGAGCGTCACGTCGTGGCGGGTGACCGTCGCGCGCGGCGTCTCGTGGACCGTCTCGACCAGCGCGGTGTCGCCGACGTACCGCTGCGTCGTGTCGGCCTCGTCGAGCCACGTGACCTCGTCGCCGACGGCGAGCCCGATCCGGGACCGAACGAGCCCGGTCCGACCGGTCAGCGGGTAGCCGAAGTCGCGGAGTTCGCCGTCGTCGCCGACGTGGACGAGTCGACCGTCCCCGCCCGAAAACCGGCTGGAGACGGTGCGCCGCTCGCCGGGGAAGCGCGTCCCGTCGCCGGCGTGGCGCTTGTAGTCGTCGAGCGCGTCGCGAAGCTGCATTACGCGAATACACGCCGCCGCTGCGTATGAAGCTTTGGTGTAATTATTGTTCACGCGTTTGCCGAACGGAAACCCTCAAATCGCGCCGCGCCGACAGGCGGGTCGTGTACGAACCCGCCCCCCCGCGAACGACGAGCGTCGGCGAGTCCGTCGAGCTGGCAGCGCGGTCCCCGGACGCCGACGGCACGTACCGCTGGCGCGTCCGCGACGCGCCCGCCGACAGCGCGCTCTCCGCCGGAGACGGCCCGGACCCGGACGCGACCGGCCCGCCGAGCACGGCGACGGCAGCGGGTTCGGCGGCCTCGACCGCGGTGCTCCGCGCGGGCGAGACGAGCCGCGACGACGACCCGGTCGTCCACCTCGCGCCCGACGCTCCCGGCACGTACGTCCTCGCGCTCGACGCGCCCGACGGGACGCACCGACAGCGCGTCCGGGCCTTCCCGGACGAGCGACGGGAGACGGAGATCCGCGTCCCGGCCGCCGATATCCCGACGGACGGCGACGACGAGGTCGACCGCGTCTCCCTGCTGTGGCCCCACAACGAGAACCGACTCGGGCTCGACCGGGCCGAGCGCGACGGCGACGAGTGGGTCGCGACGGTGCGGGTCCCGCCCGGACGCCACGGCTTCGGCTTCGTCCCCGACGGCGACCGCTCGGCGGCGTACCACGGCGACTGCGAGGTCCCTGGCCCCGGGCGACCGCGGATATCGCTCGACGCGGCCGCCGTCGAGGGCGACGGCCCCAAGGAAAGTGACCGGCTCCGCCTGACGGCCGAGATCGAGCCCGCGCCCGCCGTCGACGACGTGGAGCGCGCCGGCGATCCGGACGCCCTCGACGTGACGTTCCTCGTCGACGACCGCGACGCCGACCCGGAGACGGTGGCGGCGATCGAGTCGCGCGCCGACGGCCGGACGCTCTCGGTCCCGCTCGACGAGCTCCCGGACTCGGTCCGGATCCGCGCGGCCCCGCACGGTGAGCGGTACGGGGCTGCGGAGACGGTGCGGGTGGAGACGGACGCGAGCGACGGAGACGCTGCGGAGGCGACGGCCGCGTCGGTCGCGGTCGCCGACCCGAACCCGACGCCCGAGTGGGCCGAGTCCCCGACGATCTACGAGGTGTTCGTGCGGTCGTTCGCGGGCGACACGCTGCCGACGACGTTCGCGGAGATCGAGCGCCGAGTCGAGTACCTCGACCATCTCGGCGTCGACGCGCTCTGGCTCACGCCCGTCCTCGCCTCGCCGACGGACCACGGCTACCACGTCACCGACTACTACGACACCGCCGCGGACCTCGGCTCGCGCGAGTCGTTCGAGTCGCTCGTCGACGCCTGCCACGACGCCGGCATCCGGGTCGTCTTCGATCTAGTGATCAACCACACCTCCCGCGACCACCCCGCCTTCCAGCTCCACTCGGCCGGCGTCGACGCGTACGCGGACCACTACCGCCGGACCGACGCGGCCGCCGACGTGACCGGAATCGAGTGGGCCGAACTCGACGGGGGCGCGGCGCCCGACTACTACTTCGAGTGGGGCCGCATCCCGAACCTCAACTTCGACAGCCCGGCGGTCCGCGGGTGGCTCCTCGACGTGGTCGACGAGTGGGCCGGCGTCGTCGACGGCTTCCGCGCCGACGTGGCGTGGGGCGTCCCGCACGGCTTCTGGAAGGAGGTGGCAGACCGCGTGCCGGACGACACGCTGCTCCTCGACGAGACGCTGCCCCACGACCCGTTCTACGGCGAGGGGGAGTTCCACCGCCACTACGACACCTCGCTGTACGAGACGCTCCGCGCGGTCGGCGCGGGCGAGGAGCCGGCCGACGCGGTCGAGGCCGCCCTCGCGCGCGGCGAGTGGCTCGGCTTCGACGACGGCCGCTCGCAGATGCGGTACGTCGAGAACCACGACGAGGACCGCTACCTCGCGGAGTACGGTCGCGACGCGCTCCGCGCCGCCGCCGCGGTGACGTTCACCCTGCCGGGGGCGCCGATGATCTACGCCGGGCAGGAGCGCGGCAACGAGACGTACCGCGGGCCGATCCGGTGGCACGACGGCGACAACGATCTCACCGACTTCCACCGGCGGCTGGTCGCGCTGCGCGGGGCCGAACCGCTCCTCCGCGACGGCGACGTGACGTTCGAGGGTCGCGCGGCCGACGTGCGCGTCGTCGAAGGGGACGCGGAGCGGGCGACCGCGTACGAGCGGACGCCGGCGGGGGGAGACGGGAGCGAGGCCGATCCCCTGCTCGTCGTCGTCAACTTCGCGACGGAGCCGGCGACCGTCGCCGTCCCCGACGGGGTCGAGACGGACCTGCTCGGCGACGGAAGCGCGGTGGACCGCGACGGCGGCGGCGACGGCGATGCCGGGGTCCGGGTCGCGGTCGACGCCGCCGCCGTGCTCCGGTGACCGGTCGCCGTCGCCGTCGCCGCCGTCGCGGAGCGGCGAAGCCGCCCGGTACCGACTCCTATAAGTGTCGCTCGCCAGAGGCGTGCGTATGGACGACCGGACGCTGACCGACCTCCTCCGTCGCTTCGGACTCTCTGATAAGGAGGTCGACACCTATCTCAGTCTGCTCGAACACGGCGAGGCGAAGGCGAGCACCGTCGCCGACGCGGCGGGCGTCTCGAAGCGGTACGTCTACAGCGTGAGCGAGTCGCTGGCGGAGCGCGGCTTCGTCGAGGTGAACGACCACGTCGTGCCGACGACGATCCGGGCGAACCCGCCGGACGAGGTGATAGACCGGCTCCGGTCGGACGTGGACGCGATGCGACCCGGGCTCGCGGAGCGGTACTCCCGCGTGGAGCGCCAGGCCGAGCAGTTCGAGGTGATCAAATCGCGGGTCACGGTAATCAAGCGGATCCGGTCGCTGCTCGCGGACGCCGAAAGCGAGGTGACGCTCTCGATCACCGCGAAGCAGCTCCCCGAGGTGCGCGAGGCGCTCGCCGACGCGGTCGACCGCGGCGTCCTCGTCCTGCTCGTCGTCTCCGACGCCGACGCGAGCCTCGACGCGGACGACCCCGCGCTGTCGGGCGTCGCGAACGTCGTCCGGACGTGGAGCGAGGCGATGCCGACGCTGCTCACGGTCGACTCCGCGGCCGGCGTCGTCTCCCCGCCCGAGCTCCTCCGGCAGTCGACCACCGACCGACAGGCCATCGCCTTCGCCCAGGAGCAGCTCGCGCCCGTGATCGTCGGCTCCTTCCTCGGGAACTACTGGCCCGCCGCAACCGAGATGGCCGTCGCCGAGCCGGCGCCGCTCCCGGTCGAGTACACCGACTTCAGACACACCGTCCTCCAGGCGACCCTGCGGCTCCGCGCCGGCGACCCGCCGCGGGTGACCGTCGGGGGGCGGTGGACCGACGACGACGAGGCGGCCGAGATCGTCGGCCGCGTCGTCGAGACGAAACAGGGGATGGTGGAGCCGAGGAACAACGAGTTCCCGGTCGAGCACTCGCTCGTCGTCGAGACCGACGACGGCGAGGTCACCGTCGGGGGACAAGGCGCGTTCGTCGAGGACGTCGAGGCGGACCTCGTCCGGATCGAGTCGGACGAGGAGTAGGGCGGCGACGCGGGGTTCCGGAGGCACGGGACGCGGACCCCGAGACGCGGAGATCCGGAACACGCGGCGGAGCGACGCGTCCTCCCGGCGGCGGTCAGCTCTCCGAGGGAACCGACGAGCTCGACGGGCCGCCGTCGAGGGAGGGAGCGTCCGGATCGACCCTGAACCAGCAGTCTGAACCGGTCGCGTCGCCGCCGCCCCCGAGCAGCGCCACGCCGGCGAGCCGACCGCGCGGGTCGCGGCGGCACACCTCCAGCGCCACCGGCAGCGTCGGGACGCGGCCGTCCGTCGGAGACAGCGCGTACCCGGAGACGCGGACGGTCGCGCCGCGATCGGCCTCGGCGGCCCGGTCGGGGCCGTCGGCGCGTTCGGAGCCGCCGACGCGCTCGTAGTCGTCGACGAGGCCGACCGCCGCGAGCCGGTCGAACGCGGCCGCGACCGGGTCCGCGGCCGGCGTCGGCCCGGGGTCCGGGAGGCGCTCGGCGGCCGCGGACAGCACCGTCGCCTGCGCCTCCGGATCGAGGTGGCGGTCGAGCGCTATCGCCGTCGCTTCGAGCAGGCAGAGACAGAGGTCGTCGGGGTCGGAGAGCCGTTCCGCGAACGCGAAGTACGCGTCCATCACCGCCGACTCGACGCGGTCGTGGCCCGCCGCGGAAAGCGCTTCGAACGCCGCCGCCGCCGCGGCGTGACAGAACTCGACGCGGTCGCGGCGCGGGCCCCGTCCGGGCGGTCCGGACCGGGTCGGTGCGTCGGGGTGCGGATCCGCGTCGCCATCGAGGGCGCTCCCGTCGCTGCCCTCGGCGTCGCGGTCGCCCTCGGCGGGACGGTCGTCGACGGCCTCCACCACGCGGTCGGTCAGCTCGTCGGCCGCGCCGACGTCGAGGTCGGGGACAAATCGGTCGAGGCCCGGGTCCCCGGTCGCCGTCCCGGTCGTCGGCTCCGCGAACTCCTGTCTGACGATCACGTCGTAAAAGGGGAGTTCGGGGTCGTAGCGGCGGAGCGCGTCGCGGTACTGCTCGGTCGCCCGGGCGGCCGCGCGGGCCGTCTCGCGGTCCGCGAACCGCAGACCGGCGGCGGGGACCGGGCGGTCGCCGTACCGCGCGCAGACGAGAGAGAACTCGCCGTCCTCGCTCGCGAGCGATTCGATGTGGGTCGCGATGTCGAGCAGCGTCGTTCCGATCACGGCCGTGTCCTCGGTGTCGGGTCGGTCACTCCTCTAGGCTCGGGTGCGTCTCCTGCGGGTCCGGGTGCGGTTCGGCGAACCGGTCGCGCGTCGCGTCGAGCGCGGCCGCCTCGCGCTTGCGGCGCTCGGCAGCGTCGATCTCCTCGCAGCCCGGCGGCACGTCGCGGTCGCGGTCGGTGAAATACCCCTTCGGCGCGACCCAGTCGTGGTAGAACGGCTCGTCGGACTCCTCCAACAGCGTCACGGCGACCTCCGCGCCGTGGCCCGCGCACACCGCCGCCTGGTGGGGTTTGCGGGCGAGCCGCCCCGCGGCGTACAGCCCGTCGACGCCGGTCCGCCCGCGCTCGTCGGCGTCGACGTACGCCTTCCCGCGGTCGACGATATCGACGCCGTCGAGCTCCGTCAGATACCCCACCTCGTTCTTCGTCGCCGCGACGACCCGTCGGGCACCGATCCGGTCGCCCTCGTCGGTGGTCACGGCGAAGCGGGCGCCGTCCGCCGCGTTTCCGGCGTCGGCCGCGTCGGGGTCCCCGTCGGCGAGCGAGACCCGCGTGACCCGGGCGTCGAGCCGGTCCGCGCCGGCGGTCTCCGCCTGCTCGCCGAGCAGGTCCAGCAGGCGGCGCGGGTCGACGCCGAGCGGGAAGCCGGGGAAGTTCTCTAGGCGCCCGTTCCGCCGGAGGATCGACTCGCCCGGGTCGACGACGAGCGTGTCGAGCCCCTGCCGAGCGGTGTACACGGCCGCAGAGAGCCCGGCGACGCCGCCGCCGACGACGACCGCGTCGCGCTCGCGCGGGCGCTCGTCGGTCGGGCCGTCCGGGCCCTCGGCCGCTCCGGTCGCGCCCGCCGTCATCGCTCGATCACCCGTCCACGTCCGAAGGCGTCGCCGGTCCGATCGCGGTTCGAGTCCATACCCGTTGACGCCGCCGCGACGAGATACGGGCTTCGGTCGCGGGTCGCGTCCCCGACGCGACCCGAGCGGGCCGATGCGTCGATCGGGCGCGCCGGAGCGGCCGACGATCCCGCGGTCATCGGCGAACTCGGACCGGCCGCTCCGCGGCGATGAAGGGCTCGTCGCGGTCGGTCGCCGCGAACGCGATCCCGCCGCACTCGCCGCGCTCGACGCGCCACGTCGGCAGCGCGGGCACGTCGTAGTCGGTCGGGTCGCCGTACGTCGCCGCGACGGTCCACTCGCGGGCGCGCATCTACAACTCTCCGTTGATCGCGTCGGCCACCCGTTGCCGGTCGAACAGCCGCTCGCCTTCGGGGATCTCCGGGTACGGGCCCTCCTCGTAGCGGGGCCACGCGCCGAACGCGTCGGGGTACAGCTGCTTCGCGGTCATCTCCAGCTGGAAGAGGTTCAGGATCGGTCCCTGATACCGCGCGCCCTGCGGGTGGATCCGGTCGTTCTTCACCGCGGTGACCTCCGAGCCGACGGGGTCCTCCTCGAAGGCGGCCCGCCGCCCGGCCATGTCGGTTCCGGGCTCGAAGCCGCCGAGGTAGAGGATCACGTCGGGGTCGGCTTCCAGTATCGTCTCGAAGTCGACGACCGTGCTGGACTCGACGCTCCCTCCGAAGGCGTCGCGCGGCCCGAGCGGGCGCGTGTGCGACGTGAGGAAGCTGGGGTTGCTCAGCGTGTACGCGTAGATCTGCTCGATGTCGGCGGCCGCGACCATGATCGCGGTCGGGCGCTCCGACTCCGGCGGGAGCCCATCGTCGATCGTCGCGAGGAGCTCCTCGCGGACGCCCGCGAGCGCCTCGTAGCGCTCGCGCTCGCGGAACGCCTCCGCGACGATTTCGAACTGCTCCCAGAGGCCGTAGTACTGGTACCCGTCGGCCCACTCGCCCGTCGGCTCCTGGTGGCGGTCGGAGAGGGAGTTGCCGAACCACGGCGAGACGCGCTCGGCGATCTCGTCGACGTCCTCGCGGCTCCACGCGTCCTGCCGGGTGATCCACGCCGGGTCGGCGAGGTGGACGTCGCTGTCGAGTTCGTACAGCTTCTCCTTGTCGGGCTGCCACGATGAGTAGAGCCCCGACCAGTCGAGCGAGACGCCGGGGAGCCGCTCGACGAACTGGTTCCAGAGCCCGTCGTAGTAGTCCGGCGCGTGCATCGCGGTGAGCCCGTCGCTCCGTCCGAGGGCGAACGCCATGCCCGCGTGGTGAGTGAGCCGCGTGAACACCGTCTCGGGCGGCGACTCGAACGTCACCTCGCCGGTCGGCGAGATCGACGCGGCGTAGCTCTCGTCGCCGCCGTCGGACCTCGACGGATCGGACTCCGCGCCGCCGCCGGCACAGCCGGCGAGTAGTCCGCCGAGGGCGACCGTCCCGCCGTACTTCGCGAACGCTCTCCGGGTGTGTCCGTCGACTGCCTCGTCGCTTCTGCGCATATTTTTAGGCTAGCCTAAACCAATTTAACCGTTCCGATCTTTAGGCTGGCCTAAAAACACGCCGCTCCCCCGCACCGGTTCCGGTCACTCTTCGTGGCGCGCGCGGATCGGTGTGACTCGCGGCCCGCGGTCGGTGTCGACCACGTCGGCGTCGACGCGGAACACCTCGGAGAGCAGGTCCTCCGTGACGACCTCCTCCGGCGGGCCGCGCGCCCGGACTTCCCCGCCCTTGAGCGCGACCACGCGGTCGGCGAGCCGCGCGGCCTGCTCGATGTCGTGGAGGACGACGACCACGGTGACATCGCTCTCGTCGCGGAGCGTCTCGATTACCTCCATCACCTCCATCTGGTGGTGAAGGTCGAGGAACGTCGTCGGCTCGTCCAAGAGGAGTACGTCGGTGTCCTGCGCCAACGCCATCGCGATCCACGCCAACTGCCGCTGCCCGCCGCTCAGGCTCCCAACCTCGCGGTCGCGCAGGTGGCCGCAGCCCGTCAGGTCGATTGCGCGCTCGACCGCGCGAGCGTCCTCCTCGGTCGTCCGCTCGAAGAACCCCCGGTGCGGGTAGCGACCGTGGTACACGAGGTCCTCGACGGTGATGCTCTCGGGCGACGTGCGCTCCTGCGAGAGCAGCCCGAGCCGCTTCGCGAGCGGCTTCGCGTCCATCGACTGGACGTCGCGCCCGTCGAGCAGGACCGAGCCGTCGTCGGGCGCTATCTGGTCCGCCAACCCCTTCAGGAGGGTGCTCTTCCCGGAGCCGTTCGGCCCGACGAGCGCCGTCACCGCGCCCGGCTCGGCCGCGATCGACTCGCCGTCGATCACCGGCTCCGGGGCGGTCGGGTAGCCCACCACGAGGTCCTCGGCGTTGAGGTCGCTCGCGTCGGTCGCGTCGCCGGCTCCGGTCGGTCCGGTCGCGTCACCGGCCCCTGTCTGTCCGGTCCCGTCGCGCGGGCCGTTCGCGCCGCGCGTTTCGGTCTTGCCGCTCGATCCCTCCGGTTCGGTCGCGTTCGCACGGAATATGGACACTCAGAGCTCACCCACGTTCTGCCGCCGCCGCATCAGGTACAGGAAGTACGGGCCGCCGACCAGCCCGGTGACGATCCCCACCGGGATCTGTGCGTCCGCGCCGGTTAGGACGCTCACCCCGAGGCGCGCGCCGACGTCGGCGCCGACCATCAGCGCCGGGCCGACGAACAGGCAGCCGACGATCACCCGCTTGTAATCGCTGCCGACGAGATTCCGGACCACGTGCGGGACGATGAGGCCGACGAAGCTCACGATCCCCGCCACCGCGATGCTGGCGGCGGCCGCCAGCACGGCGACGCCGGAGAGCGCGAACCGGACCCGCTCGATCGACATCCCCAGCGACTTCGCCGTCTGCTCGCCGAGGAGGAGGAGGTTCAGCTGCCGCGAGCCGACGAGCGACAGCACGACCGCCACGAGCGTCCACGGGAGCGCGGTCCGGACCTGCTCCCAGTCGGTCCCCGTCAGCGACCCCGTCGTCCACTGGATCGCCGACTGGACGACGCCGATGTCGTCGGCGAAAAAGAACAGCCCCGTCTGGAGGCTGTTGAAGACGGTCCCGACGATGACGCCCGCGAGCACGAGCCGGACCGGGCTCGTCCCGTTCTTCCACGCGATAGCGTAGACGATCAGGAACGCGACCGATCCGCCGAGCGCCGCGATCAGCGGGAGGAACGCCGAGAGCCCGCCGAACACGACGAGCGTGAGCAGGATGGTCAGCCCGGCGCCCGAGGAGACGCCGAGGATGAACGGGCTCGCGAGTTCGTTGCGCGTCACCGCCTGGAAGATGGCGCCGGAGACGGCGAGGTTCATCCCGACGACGACGGCGACGAACACTCGCGGCAGGCGGATGCTCCAGACGACGAGCGTCTCGCGCGCGAGCTCCGGCAGCTCGCCCCGGAACCCCGTGACCGCCCGCATCGGCTCCTCGCCGAGGAGGAAGTTGAGGAACCACCGCGGGTCGAGCAGGACGGCCGGGTCGAGGACGGCCCGCCACGCCTGCCCGACCGTCATCGAGTATGCCCCGAAGCTCACCTGAACGAGCCCCGCGAGGACGACTATGAAGAGGCTCACCGCGGCCACGGTCGCGAGCCGCGGCTCGAAGAGCCACCCGAGCCGACCGCGCCCGCCCGGTCGCCTCGCGGTCGACTCGCCGCTGACCGCCCGACCCTCGCCCCCCGTCACCCGCCCGCCGTCGGTCCGCGACCCCTCACCGCTCATCGCGGGCCTCCGTCGGCTCGCGGCGCGTC